>NZ_HG938353.1:4520000-4647962 GCF_000731315.1 Neorhizobium galegae bv. orientalis str. HAMBI 540 | reverse complement strand
AATTCGCCGCCTTCCAAATCTAGTAGCCTGGCGGTTCTCGTTAACGCCGCCAGAACAAACATCGTTTCAAGGCATAGCAAAACCATTCCCAATCATTGAGAACCGTCGCCGCCCGTCCCCTTTTTTCAAAACTCTCTCTCGTCCTCGCAGCCGATCAAAAGTCCCGCCCAGCCCGCCTCGTGAACGGTCTGCGCTTGCAGGAGCCACCCCACATATACGAACGCTCTCATCCTCATCATGAGCCGTCCGAACTCTTCCACCTCCTTGGTCCGGATGCAGGACCCGGATTCGCATTGACAAAGACCGACCGCTTCCGGAAATGCCAATTTCCGGACCACAACCGATGGTTATCAGGAAAACGGGAGAATTTATCCCCGTTGCAAAGGGCAAAAGTCTGCTTCCCGTCCTTCACTTTGACGGTTATCGGCAGCCTCTGAAGTAATCCCCGCGCCCCTTGCTGAAGGGCATTTAGGCAGGATCAAATGCCAAGATCAATGATGAATTTTACGCAAAATTAAGAGCCGGGCGTTGACTCCGCGAGCGTGATTTGAATGTCACAGAGGCATTCATGGAGAATCGCTGTTGAATCAATGGGATTCAAAAAGGACATACATTCTGAACGATTGTTCACAGAAAAAATAAAAATGTTCTTGACTCGACCCAAGGGCATTTGGTGGCCTCCAAAGTCACCTACAGACTCATAGACCTCCAGTAAGCCACTGATATTTAAGTCTATTTTCTGTCACGCCGATGACACGAAATTGTTAATGAGCCGGATAAATATAAGGAGGCCTGAGAGAATCACAAAAAGCCCAGTCGGAACGACCAGGCTTCATTATGATACAGTTTGTAAAATTGATTAGGCCGAAAGGGCCTTCACACGTGCAGCAAGACGGGACACCTTGCGGGATGCCGTGTTGCTGTGAAGCACGCCCTTGGTGGCGGCGCGCTGGATTTCCGGCTGGGCAGCCTTGAGGGCTTCGGCAGCAACGGTCATATCGCCGGAAGCGATGGCTTCCTCGACTTTACGGATGAAGCCGCGAACGCGCGAGCGACGGGACTTATTGACTGCAGTACGGCGAGCGATCTTGCGGGTCGCTTTTTTCGCCGAAGTTGTATTGGCCATTTCATGCCTCTCTACGAATTCGAACCAAACTCCGCCGTTGCCGCGCCGGTCCTTGCGACCATCAATCCAGCAATTCGGGAGCAATAGAGGAAGCCATGATCAGGCTTTCCCAACTGTGGGCGGGCATATAACCGGAATACCCGCCCCAGTCAACGCGCATTTTGGTGGATGACCATCCGCTGTTGCACGATTATCGGTTGGAGAACTGCGGCTTGCGCTTTTCCACGAAGGCCGCCATGCCTTCCTTCTGGTCGGCGGTCGCAAACAAGGAATGGAAAAGCCGCCGTTCGAAACGCAGCCCTTCGGCAAGCGTGCCCTCGAAGGAGCGGTTGACGGCCTCCTTTGCCATCAGCACCGCGGCGCGCGGGAAGGAGGCGATCTTTGCGGCCGCCTCGACCGCCTCATCGATCAACCGCTCCGGCGAAACGATGCGCGACACCAGCCCCGCCCGCTCCGCTTCCGCCACGTCCATCATCCGGCCGGTCATCACCATGTCCATCGCCTTCGCCTTGCCAACCGCTCGCGTCAGCCGTTGTGAACCGCCCATGCCGGGAATGACGCCGAGCGTGATCTCCGGCTGCCCAAACTTCGCGGTTTCCGAGGCGATGATGAAATCGCACATCATGGCGAGCTCACAACCACCGCCGAGCGCGAAACCGGAGACGGCGGCAATCATCGGCTTGCGGGTCGCGGCAACCGCCTCCCATCCGGAGATGAAGTCGTTCACATACGCTTCGACGAAATCGATGCCTTGCATTTCCTTGATATCGGCGCCGGCGGCAAAGGCCTTGTCCGAGCCGGCGAGCACAATTGCACCGATCGCCTCATCCCTGCCGAACGCGGAAAGCACTTCGGTCAATTCCGCCATGACGGTCGAGTTCAGCGCGTTCAGCGCCTTTGGCCGATTGAGGGTGATGAGCGCGACGGCGCCCCGGGTTTCGGTCAGCAGGGTTTCATAGCTCATCGAATGTCTCCTCTTCTGCTCTATTTCTCTAGGCAGCGGTTATTTCTGGCAGACCGGGCAATAGAATGTGGAGCGGCCCGCCTGGGTGATGCGTGCCACGGTACCGCCGCAGCCCAGCGTGCGGCAAGCGCCGCCTTCCCGGTCGTAGACGGAGAAGGAGTGCTGGAAATAACCGAGCGAGCCATCCGTCTGGATATGGTCTCTAAGCGACGAACCTCCGGCGGCGATCGCATCGGCGATGACGTCGCGGATCGACTGGTTGAGAAGGACCAGCTCCTTGTTCGGCCTGCCGGTCTTGGTCACGACACTGCCGGCGGCGCGTTTCGGCGACAGATGCGCGCGCCACAGCGCCTCGCAGACATAGATATTGCCGAGACCCGCTATCACCGTCTGGTCGAGCAGCGCGCCCTTGAGCGGCTGGTTCTTGCCCGCCAATCTCGCCGCCAGATAGTCCGCATCGAGTGCATTGCCCGTCGGTTCCGGTCCGAGCTCGGCAAAGGCCGGATAAAGATCGAGCTCGCTGCGCTTCCACAGCTGCATGAAGCCGAAGCGGCGCGGGTCATTATAGATGACGCGCAGCAGGCCTTCATTCTGTCTCAGATGGAAGACGACATGATCGTGTTTCTGATCTTTCGAACGTGGATGGTGGAACTCGGCGAGCGCATCGTTCTCGATCCGAAACGATCCCGACATGCCGAGATGGCTGATCACGGTGAGATCGTCCTCCAGGTCGATCAGCAGGTATTTGGCGCGCCTGCCGAGCGAGACGATACGGCGTTCGTTGACGGCATTGGCGAAATTCTCCGGAAGCGGAAAGCGCAAGTCCGGACGGTTGAGCTCCAGCCTGGCGATCACCGCACCTTCCATTGCCGGGGCGAGACCGCGCCGGACGGTTTCCACCTCTGGCAATTCGGGCATGATTGACTAACTTCCTGTTTCAACGACATCGCGCCTGGTCTATAGACCGGACCGGATGTCGCACCCATGTAATGACACGCGCCACAGATAGCGTGGGATGAGCGATTTCGCTATGGTCGCCGACCAGAAGAGAGACGTTAGGAGTTCACCGATGACTGAAGCTCGTACCAGCGCCGACGGCGGGATGGAAACGTCCTATGGCTTCCGCAAGGTCGCCGACGGCGAGAAGCAGGGTCTCGTCAACGACGTCTTCCATAAGGTCGCCAAACGCTACGACATGATGAATGACGTGATGTCGGCCGGCATGCACCGCGTCTGGAAGGATGCTCTGATCGCCTCGCTCAATCCGAGAAAGGACGTCGGCTACAAAACCTTGGACGTGGCCGGTGGTACGGGCGATATCGCTTTCCGCATCGTCGAGGCTTCCGACCGTAAGGCGCATGTGACCGTGCTCGACATCAACGGCTCGATGCTGGCAGTCGGCGCCGAGCGGGCCGAGAAGAAACGTCTCTCGGAAAACCTCGCCTTCGTCGAGGCCAACGCAGAATCCCTGCCCTTCGAGGCGAACTCCTTCGACGCCTATACGATCGCCTTCGGCATCCGCAACGTGCCGCATATCGACGTGGCGCTGAAGGAGGCCTATCGCGTGCTGAAGCGCGGCGGACGGCTGCTGGTGCTGGAATTTTCAGAAGTCGAGATGCCGCTTCTGGAGCGCTTTTACGAGGAATGGTCGTTCAAGGCGATCCCGCGCTTCGGAAAGATGATTACCGGCGAGGCCGAGCCCTATCAATATCTGGTGGAATCGATCCGGAAATTTCCGAACCAGGAGAATTTCGCCGCGATGATCCGCAATGCGGGTTTTTCGCGCGTCACCTACACCAATTATACCGGCGGCATCGCGGCGCTGCATTCCGGCTGGAAACTCTGAACGCATGAGCACGATCGGCGCTTATTTCCGGCTTGCCCGCGTCGGCTGGGTCCTGGTGCGCGAGGGCGTGGTATCGGCACTGCCGACCCAGGACATGCCGCCTTCCGTCGGCCTCATCAAGGCACTGGTGGAGCCCTTGGCGCGGTTCCGCTCCAAGACGCAGGCGCGCAGCGAGCGCCTGACCCGTGCCGTCGATCGGCTGGGGCCTTCCTATGTCAAGATCGGCCAGTTCCTGGCGACCCGTCCGGATGTGGTCGGCGTCGACTGGGCCGTCGATCTCGCCATGCTGCAGGACCGGATGGCTTTCTTCCCGACCGAGATCGCAAAAGCGGCGGTCGAGGCGTCGCTCGGCCGGACGATCGGCGACCTCTATTCCTCCTTCGGCGAGCCGATTGCGGCCGCCTCGATTGCCCAGGTCCATCCTGGCGTCGTCAATGACAGGAAAGTGGCGATCAAGGTGGTGCGCCCGGGCGTGCGCCAGCGCTTCGCGCATGACATCGAGAGCATGTATCTGTTGTCGCGCATGCAGGAACGCTTCATGCGCTCCAGCCGCCGGCTGCGACCCGTCGAGGTGACGAGGACGCTCGAACAGACCACCAAGGTGGAGATGGACCTGCGCCTGGAAGCGGCAGCGCTCTCCGAAATCGCTGAAAACACCAAGGACGATCCCGGTTTTCGCGTGCCGCAGGTCGATTGGGAGCGCACCGGGCGCGACGTGATCACCATGGAGTGGATCGACGGCGTCAAGATGTCGGATCTGGCCGGGCTTCGCGCCGCCGGCCACAATCTCGAAAAGCTCGCCGAAGTGCTGATCCAGTCCTTCCTGCGCCATACCCTGCGGGACGGCTTTTTCCATGCGGACATGCATCCCGGCAATCTGTTCGTCGATTCCGCCGGCACCGTCGTCGCGGTCGACATGGGCATTGTCGGGCGATTGGGAAAAAAAGAGCGCCGTTTCCTCGCCGAAATCCTCTACGGCTTCATCACCCGCGACTACCTGCGCGTTGCGGAAGTGCATTTCGAGGCGGGTTACGTGCCGGCCCACCACGACGTGGCGAGCTTCGCCCAGGCGATCCGCGCAATCGGCGAACCGATCCACGGCCAGCCCGCCGAAACGATCTCCATGGCGCGGCTCTTGGCTCTGCTCTTCGAGGTGACCGACCTGTTCGAGATGCAGACCCGCACCGAACTGATCCTGCTGCAGAAGACCATGGTCGTGGTCGAAGGCGTGTCGCGCATGCTCGATCCGCGCTTCAACATGTGGAAGGCTTCAGAACCGGTCGTCGGCCAATGGATCCGGGACAATCTTGGGCCGAAACGCATTGTTTCGGATTTGCGCGACGGGGTGAAAGCCGCCGTCAAGCTTGCCGAGGCTCTTCCGGAAATCGCCGCCAAGACGGAGACGCTACACCAGGAACTCGTCTATATGAGCGAGCACGGCCTGCGCTTCGATCCTGAGACGACAGAGGCCATCGGCAAGTCGGAGGCTCGACACAATCGTTCGGGGCGCGTCGCGCTGTGGATCATCGCGCTGTCGCTGCTTTATCTTGCTTTCAGACTCAGCTGAAATTTGCCCGGTGGCCTGATGATGCAAAAACCCTGCTCCACAAGGGTTTTCGCCATATTGCAACTCTAAAGCGGCCTTTATTCCGCCGAGTTCTCATTCTCTGTTAAGGAATACATTCCTTTTGGAATTCGGCTTCCGGAGACAGTTCATGGCGCTAGGCGCAACTCAACGCTTGCATGACGGCGTCGCGGCCGTCGAGACGATGACCCGTTTCGCGCTCGCCGTGCTGGCGCTCGCCTCCGGCGTCTACACCTATCTCGGGGCACGCAGCATTCTCGACGGGTCGCCGACGGCCGTGTTCTTTGCAGCGGTCATCTACTCCGCCTCGGTCTCGGTCGGCATCTATGCCTTCTGGTCCTATATGGCCCGGTTCTACCCGCATGTGACGAGCCGTGGCGGCCGCACCGCCATGCTCGGCGTCATGGCGGTCGGCGCTGCGATGATCCTTGCGATGTCGAGCTGGCTGAACGCGGCGGCACTTGCCGGCTCCGCAGCCGTGGAGCAGCATCTTTCCGAAACCGTCGAGGACTATACCGCGGATCTCGACCGCGCCCACCAGAATGCACTCGCGGCCCAAAACCTGCTGCCGGATATCCAGCGTGCGTCCGAGCGTTTCGCCCAGCTTGCGGGCGTCGAGCGCCAGTCCGGTTCGCTCACCGGCACGACCGGATCGGGGAGCGTCGTGCAGCTTCTCAGCCAGATGTCGGCGCAGATGAAGTCGCTTACAGCCAACATCAATGCCTCGCGCGAGCAGGTGGACGGCCTCTTCGCCCAAGGCCAGAAACGGCTTGAGACAATGCGTTCGCTGGTATCCGCGCCGGGCACGATCGAGCCGCGCGCCGACCAGTTTTCCACCGAAGCCGTGGCGCTGACCGGCGTCATCACCTCGCTCGCGCAGACCTCGATCGCACCGTCGATCCGTCGCGCGGCGGACGACCTGTCGCTCGGCTTCATCGCGCCGGTTCCGGATGGTGGCGCTGCAGATCTCGTCAACCGGCAGAACCAGGTGATGGACACCGTCCGCACCTCGGTCACGGCGCAATCCAAGGCGCTCGCCAAGGCTGCCGACGAAATCCTCGCGCGCCCGCCTGTGCAGGAGCGTCGTTTCGTGCCTATGTCCTCCGCCGAGGCCGTGCTGAATTATGCGCAGGACTTCATTCCCGCCTGGGCCGGCGCTATTTCCATCGACCTGCTGCCTGGCGTGATGGTGTTCATCCTGGCCGTCGTCCATGGCGCTATCCGCCGCCAGGAAGAAAACCTGCCCTTCGCCGAGCGGATCACGGCGGCCGAGCTTCTCAGGGCGCTTGAAGTTCAGCGTGCCGTCACGGCGAGCGGGGTGAACATCGAGCAGACGATCGCCAAGGCGGAAGCCGACGACAAGACATTCGCGCCAAGGCCGCAGCCGGCACCCGAACTAACACCGGAACCAGCGTCTGAAGGCGAACCGAACAACATCACCGCCATCGACCTCAAGTCGCGCAGCCGGGACCGGACGCATGAGGATCGGTGAGGCGATCGGCAAGCTCGATGAAGGCGTGCTGATGCGCGGCGCCTTCTATATTCTTCTCTCGGCCGCAGCGGTTTTCCTCGTCGTCGATATTCGTGACATGACAGCGATGAACGCAGCCCTGCCGGGCTTCGATCCGATGCACGAGGACCAGCCCGTGCTGCCGCCGGCCCTGACCGAGGGCGTGCCCGCAGCACCGCCGGTGCAGCCCGCCAGCCCCAGGGAAGTGCTGCGCAAGCCGATCACCTTTGAGCTCACCACAGGCGGTGTGCTGCTCGCCGAAGGGACGATCGACCGGGGTGCCGCCGCCCGCTTTTCCAAGGAGATCGAGACGCGCGGGGAATATGTGAAGACGGTGACGCTCAATTCCCCCGGCGGCTCGGTTGATGACGCGCTCGCCATGTCGAAGCTGATCCGCGACAGGAAGCTCGACACCAAAGTCGCTTCGAAAGCGCTCTGCGCCTCATCCTGCCCGATCGTATTTGCCGGCGGCGTCGGGCGTTTGGCGGAGAAGGATGCAGTGATCGGCGTGCACCAGGTGTTCAACGGAGCCAAGGACCGGCCTTCGGCGGAACAGGCAATGTCGGCCGCGCAGGCGACCACTGCGCGGGTCGCCCGCCATCTCGACCAGATGGGCATCGGTGCGGGCCTCTGGATCCATGCGCTCGAAACGCCGCCGGACCGGCTCTATTATCTGACGCCGAAGGAAATGACCGATTTTAAGTTGACGACCGAGCCGCTCGCGACCGCCAGGAAGAAAATCTAGCGTCTCGTTGGGCCTTGAGGGCCTCAGGTCAGGTTTGCGGCTTGATCTCCCGCTCGCAGAAGGTGATGCGGTTGCTGAAAGGATCGGTGACCGTCACTTCCAGACCCCAATCCGCCTGTTCGAGCCCTGGCTTCATATAGGGGTAGTTCCTGCCGATCAGCTCCTGCTGAAACGCGCGCGCACCTGTCATCGGCACGAAGACCCTGGCTCCCGGCGACGCGTCGCCCGCATGTTCGGAGAGGTGCATCAGCATGCCGCTTCGCGAAATCTGGCAATAGAGCGGGAAGTTTTCACCGAAACGGTGCTCCCAGTCCACGGTGAAGCCTAAGAAATCGCGGTAGAATTCCATCGCCTTGTCGACGGAGAAGATCCGGAAGATCGGGATCGCTGGCTGGATCGACACCGCATCCGGCTTCCTTTGCTGCGGCTCTGACGCGTCGATCTTTGCAGCAAGGATATTCCAGTTGTCATAGCCGAATTGCGCTGCAACCAGTTCCAGGGCCTGGCTATGCGTCAGCTCGACCTTACGTTCGGCAAGCGCCTCGCGCAGGCTTTTCGCCATCAGTTTTGCATCGCGGAAATCGCGCATCTCATCATCCTTTCAACAGACGAACAAAGACCGGTCAGGTCCCATCAATCAGCGCCCGCATTGCTGATCCGTTCGTCATCGCTGGCCGGATTGGCAAAGGATGAGAGGCGGTGGATGCGTTCACCTTGGCGCTTGAGGGCGCCGCGGGCGGCTGGCCGCATCCGGCCGCAAACAGGAGTAACGCAGTCCAGAATCTAGCGCAAGATGTTCGGATTGCTTTCGCGTCAGTGCGTGACCGGTTCCGGGAAAATCCGGCCCTCCTTCGCCTTTGCGCTTGCCTTGAAGAGAGCGCGCGTCGGGCTGGTGACGACGTCGATCGCTGCTGCAGTTGCGCTCTCGATCGCCTCGCCTGCCACGCTTGCGGCAAGGGCGCGTCTGCGGCCGCTTATCTTGCCGGGCTTGCGGACGTCGGCCCGCTCGTCGGTCAGGACGGCGGCGGCAGCATTGGCGCCGGCGACGAGGGCTCTCGCCAGCATCTGTCGGCCGGTGCGGCTTGCCAGCATGTTGCGCAGCAATGACGACTTGCGCACGGATTTCGGCACCTTGAACCCCGCGACCTTCTTCGGAACGATCTTCTTTTTCATGACGGCTCTCCTTTGCGGTCCAACTCCTGTTGGCTGCAACTGTTCCGTGACGCCGTCAAATGGGGAAGGCAATTGCAACTTGGCGACCGAAAGCTTAGCTTCCGGCCATTCTGGTATCGGGTAATGGCATGGAACTCTCCGGCAAGCGCATTCTTCTGATCATCTCCGGCGGCATCGCGGCCTATAAAAGCCTCGATCTCATCCGCCGGCTTCGCGAGCGGGGCGCATCGGTTCGTCCGATCATGACCAAGGCGGCCCAGGAATTCATCACACCGCTCGCGGTCGGCGCGCTATCCGCCAGCCATGTCTATATCGATCTGTTTTCCCGCGAGGACGAGCAGGATGTCGGCCATATCAGGCTCGCCCGCGACAACGATCTTGTGATCGTCGCACCCGCCAGCGCCGACCTGATGGCCAAGATGGCGCATGGCCTCGCCGACGATCTTGCGAGCGCTGTGCTGCTTGCCACCGACAGGCCGGTCCTGGTCGCTCCTGCCATGAACCCGAAAATGTGGGCAGCGTCTGCCACCAGGCGCAATGTCGAAACGCTGAAGGCTGACGGCATTCATTTCATCGGCCCGATGGCCGGCGAGATGGCCGAAAGCAACGAGAGCGGCACCGGGCGCATAGCCGAGCCGCTGGAAATCGTCGTGGCAGCGGTCCAACTGCTGGACGGCGCACCAAAACCGCTTGCTGGCAAAAAGGTCATCGTCACATCCGGCCCGACGCACGAGCCGATCGACCCGGTGCGTTATATCGCCAACCGCTCCTCCGGCCGCCAGGGCCATGCGATCGCCGCAGCACTCGCAAAGCTCGGCGCAGATGTGACGCTCGTCTCCGGACCGGTCACCATACCTGATCCGATGGCCGTGGAGACCGTGCATGTGGAACGCGCCGAGGAGATGCTGGAAGCCGTGATCTCGCGCCTGCCAGTCGATATCGCCGTCATGGTCGCAGCGGTCGCCGACTGGCGCGTCGCCTCGTCGGCCGGCCAGAAGATCAAGAAGCAGCCGGGCGAGGCCCCGCCTCCCCTGTTGCTGACCGAAAACCCGGACATCCTGAAGACCGTGGGGCATCACGAAAAGCGGCCGAAGCTGGTGATCGGCTTTGCTGCAGAGACCCAGGATGTCGAAAAGAACGGCCGCGCCAAGCTGGAACGCAAGGGCGCCGACCTGATCGTTGCCAACGACGTGTCGCCGGAAACCGGCATCATGGGCGGCACCCGCAACCGGGTGAAGATCATCAGCGCCAAAGGCGTCGATGAATGGCCCGAGCTTGACAAGGACGAGGTGGCGGAGCGCCTTGCCGCGCTGATCTCCTCGAAGCTCGGATAGAGATCAAGCCGCTTCCGACAGCGCCTTCGGCCGAAAGAGCGTGGCCTGCAGGCCATCGGCCCCAACCACAACGGCGCTGCCGTCCGGGATTTCTACCCAGGTATCGACTTCATCGTTCAGCGGCTCGGAAACAAGGCAATAACCCGTCTTGCCGCCCATCGGTGCCGCGTAGAGCGTCGGCGGTTTATGGTCGGTGGCATAGCGCACCGCATAGAGTTCGCGGCCGTTGGAATAGGCGGCGGTGAAGCGCACCAACGCTTCGCCCGATTTTTCCAGAGACAGGTCCTCGACCGTGGCGATCGCCTTTTCCATGGCCTGGAACGGATCGGTATCCAGGCCGAATTGCAGGGCGAGCAGGAAGAGAAGCTCGGAGTCCGTCGTGCCGTTGCGGGCTTCGAACAGCGCGTCCGAGAGCATGCCCTCCATATGCCGGCGGATGCGCTCGAAGCCGGAGATCTGGCCGTTGTGCATGAACGACCAGTGGCCTTGGACGAAAGGATGGCAATTGTCGCGCCGCGTCGCGCCGTGGGTTGCCGCCCGTACATGAGCGAGGAAGAGCGGCGAACGGATCTGCCGCGCCAGGCTCTTCAGATTACAGTCGGACCAGGCAGGCAGGATGTCGCGGTAACGGCCCGGTTCCGGCCGGTCTCCATACCAGGCGATGCCGAAACCATCACCATTCGTCGCGGTCTTGGCGCGGGTGGCGCAATGAGACTGCTCGATCAGGGAATGGGCCGGCGAGGATACGAGTTCTTCGAGATAAAGAGGTTCGCCGCGATAGGCTGCCCAACGACACATGAGTATTTCTGCTCCGACGTTGCCGCCCGTCCGCGGCCTGAAAATCCAGGAATTTCAGGGTCTCTACAAAGGCTTAATGAAACATGAATTCAATGGTTACATGCCAGCTTCTTGCTAAAGAATGTATCACTTTTTGCGACAGGGCGTGATCTTTCGAGGTTGCCGCCGGAGTTTGGCGGCCTAGATAGAGGCTCATGTCGCGTAAAGAACAGTCGAGCCCAGCTACAGCAGAAGCGCCCCTTCCGGGGGATCCCGTTCTCGCCAGGCTCATGCTCGAACCGGAGCGATGGGCGCTGTTTCTCGATATCGACGGCACGCTGATCGAGCTTGCCGAGACCCCGGACGGGATCGTCGTACCGCCGGATCTGCCCGAAAACCTGCATCGTCTTTCCATGAGCCTTGGCGGCGCGCTGGCGCTGGTCACAGGCCGGGCTCTTCCCTATGCCGACCAGCTTTTCACCCCGTATAAATTCCCGATCGCTGGCCTGCACGGCTCCGAGCGCCGCGACCCCTCCGGGGCGATCAGCCGGGTGGAGGTTGGTGCAGCGTTCGAAGATCTGAAAGCGGCTCTTGTCCGCGAGGCCCGTCAGTGGCCGGGCGTTCTGGTGGAGGACAAGGGGGCGGCCGTCGCAGCCCATTATCGCCAGGCGCTGGAGCAACGCGAGGCGGTCGAGGCGGCCATGCCCCGCTACCTCGATATGGCAGGACCCGACTTCACGCTCCAGCACGGTAAGATGGTGATGGAGATCAGGCCGGCCCAGGCGAGCAAGGGCCACGCATTGCAGGCCTTTCTCGATCAACCGCCCTTCAAGGGCCGCAAGCCAATCGCGATCGGCGACGACGTGACCGACGAGGCGATGTTCCGCACTGCCAACGAGCTCGGCGGCCATTCCATCCGTATCACCGAGACGCCGGGTGATACGGAAGCCAAATCCACCCTCCCCTCGGCCGCTGCCTTGCGCGCGGCAATCAAAGCGCTCGCGAGTGGCGTCAAGCCCGACGCCGCGTGAGCTGAAAGGACAATATCTTGAGCCGACTTGTCGTCGTTTCGAACCGTGTCTCCCTGCCGCAGAAGAGCGGCGATGCTCCAGCCGGCGGGCTGGCTGTTGCGCTGCAGGCCGCTCTGGAGGAACACGGCGGCATCTGGATGGGATGGTCCGGCAAATCCAGCGGCGCGAAGGAGCCGGCGCCACTCGACATGCAGCAGCACGGCAACATCACCTATGCGCTCACCGATCTCACCAAGACGGATGTCGAGGAATATTACCACGGGTTTGCCAACCGGGTGCTCTGGCCGATCTGTCATTACCGGATGGATCTTGCGGAATATGGACGAAAGGAGATGGCCGGGTACTTCCGCGTCAACCGCTTCATCGCCCATAAACTGGCGCCGCTCATAGAGGACGACGACGTCATCTGGGTGCACGACTATCACCTGATCCCGCTTGCCGCAGAACTGCGCCAGATGGGTCTCAAGAACAAGATCGGCTTCTTCCTGCACATTCCCTGGCCGCCGGCCGACGTGCTCTTCACCATGCCCGTTCACGAGGAGATCATGAAGGGGCTGTCGTATTACGATCTGGTCGGGTTCCAGACAGACCATGACCTTGCCAATTTCGTCGGCGGGCTTGTGCGAGAAGGCATCGGGGACGCGCTCGAGGGCGGGAAACTGACCTCCTATGGGCGCACCTTCAAGGGCGGCTACTACCCGATCAGCATCGAGACGGCGATGTTTGCGGAATATGCGAAGAAGGCAGCGAGCAACGTCATCGTGCGCAAGGCCAAGCAGAGCATCGAAGGGCGGGACCTGATCATCGGCGTCGACCGGCTGGATTATTCGAAGGGCATCACCCAGCGGATCGACGCCTTCGAACACTTCGTCAAATCCAACCCGGCCCATCATAACCGCGTCACCTATCTGCAGATCACTCCGAAATCCCGCTCCGAGGTACCGGAATACGAGCAGATGCAGCGCATGGTGGCCGAGCAGGCAGGCCGCGTGAACGGTGCAATCGGCACGGTCGACTGGGTACCGATCCGCTATATCAACCGCTCGATCGGCCGGCCCGTTCTGGCAGGCCTTTATCGGCTCGCCAAAATCGGGCTCGTCACGCCGCTACGCGACGGCATGAACCTGGTCGCTAAGGAATATGTGGCGGCCCAAGATCCGGAGAATCCGGGCGTTCTCGTGCTGTCGCGCTTCGCGGGTGCTGCACGGGAACTGCGTGGGGCGCTGTTGGTCAATCCCTATGACATCGAAGGCACGGCAAACGCGATCGCGCGCGGCATCAACATGCCGATCGAGGAGCGCAAGGAGCGCTGGGGCCGGATGATGGAGCATCTCCTCGAATACGACGTGACACGCTGGTGCGACGATTTCCTCAAGGACCTCACTGCGGCGTAAGCTCCTCAAACTCTGAAGATCAACCGCAATATCACGTCGGGCAGGTGCTTTGGTCATGGCGTTGCCAAGGACGCCATGACTGCGGATGGTTATTGGATCACGCCGCCTGCTTCAAAGATCCGAGCGCCTCATCGAGACTCACATGGCCGAGGAACTGGCCGCTCGTCTGCGCCTCTTCCTGATGTTCGATGGCCCAGGCGAACTGCACCGCGGAGTCCTGCTGCAGGCGCTCGTAAAGGGCGTTGAGCGCCGGAAACTGCCCCCGATCGACGACCTGGTGGAAATCGTTCCAGCGGGCAATGCCGGCGAAATAGGCATCCGCAAAACTCTTCTCGTCGCCGAGCAGCCATTCGCGGCCGCCAAGAAGCGTTTCGAGCTGCGCATGCGCCTTTTCGACCTTGGCGACACTGTAAGCGCGGAGCGCTTGCTTGGCCAGCGGGTCGAGTTCGTGCTCGACCGTGTGCCAGAGCGGACCGAAGGCATTGAAAAAGGCGGTATTGAGGAAAGCCAGCATCTGGTTCAGCCGGTCGAATTTTTCCGATTTCGGATCGAAACCCCAACCCTTGCCCACCGTGCGCGCGGCGATGTGATTGAGGATCGCCATGCTTTCGCTCATCACCCGGCCATCCGGCAACATCAGCGACGGTGTTTCGCCGATCGGATTGACCGGCTTGTAGGCCTCGCTCGAAACCGCGGCCGGCATTTCGACGCGGCACAGCCGATAGGGCGCGCCGGTCCATTCGAGCGCGACGATCGAGCCGAAGGAACATCCTTCCGGAACGCCGTAAAACAGAATCGGTGTCATTTTCATACTCCCTGGATTGAAATTTTGAGGCACCGGCAATATGAATTTGTGGACGCCGGCGCGGTAGACCCCAGTTTTCCGCCTTTAAGTCTACAGGCATGGAAGCTGAGAATGACTTTGCCCAACCTCAACGATCTCTATTTGTTCGTGCAGGCAGTGGAGCATGGCGGCTTTTCCGCGGCAGGCCGCCGGCTCGGCGTGCCGAAATCCACCGTCAGCAAACGCGTGGCGGAACTCGAGGACCGGCTCGGCGTGCGGCTGATCCAGCGGACATCCCGCAGTTTCTCGCTGACCGATCTCGGCCGGGATTTCTTCCGGCACGCGCAGGCATCAGTGATCGAGGCGGAGATGGCGGAAACCATCGTTCGCACCCATCTCGGCGAACCGAGCGGCATGGTGCGGATGACGGCCGCGGTGCCGACCGCGCAATTCGTGCTCGCCGATCATCTCGCCGAGCTTTCGACGCGTTATCCCAAGCTGCATCTTTCGCTGCATGTCAGCGACCGGTTCGTCGATATCGTTCAGGAGGGTTTCGACATCGCGGTACGCAGCCATCAGGCGCCGCTGCCGGATTCGACACTTCTGCAGAAGAAGCTCGCGGTGCACTCTTTCTTCGTCGTCGCCTCACCGGATTATGTTCGCATCCATGGTGAGCCCTTGCGACCGGAAGATCTCGCCGGACACAGGGCGGTCACTGCCGGCCCGATGGATACGGTCTGGAAGCTGGCCTCCGAGGATGGCGAAGCGGTCGTGGTGACACCCAGATCCGTGCTTTCCGCCGACGAGCCGATGGTGATCATGAAGGCGACGATGACAGGCCTTGGCCTGACCTGCCTGCCGACTTCCGTCTGCCGCGGGGCACTTGCCGAGGGCCGGCTGATCCGCCTGTTGCGTGATTGGACCGCCGGCAGCATCACCACGACGATCCTGATGCCGCATCGACGCGGGCAGCTTCCGGCCGTGCGCGCCGTCGTCGACTTTCTCAGCGAACGGATCGGCGCCTAAAGGGACTTTCCTTTCGGTGACTTGGCGGCTACCCATGGCCGTTCCATTCCCAAGAGGCCATCATGTCGATCGAACATACCGTCACGCCCGAACGTATCGCGGAGACCGAGAAGCTCATCCGTCCGCATATCCGCCGCACGCCTGTGATGCGCGTCGACATGCGGGATTTCGGCGGGACACCGCTGCCGATCGACCTGAAGCTCGAACTGCTGCAGCATTCCGGCTCGTTCAAGGCGCGCGGCGCCTTCACCAACCTTTTGACGCGCAATGTGCCGGCGGCAGGCGTCGTCGCCGCGTCCGGCGGCAATCATGGGGCGGCCGTCGCCTACGCCGCGATGCGACTCGGCGTGCCCGCGCATATCTTCGTGCCGAGTGTGGCCTCGCAGGCGAAGATCGACCTCATTCGCTCCTATGGCGCGGAACTGGTGGTCGGCGGTGATCGCTACAACGATGCATTGGCCGCAAGCCAGACCTACGTGGCGACGAGCGGCGCAATCGCCGCCCATGCTTATGACCAGGTGGAAACCCTGCTCGGCCAGGGCACGCTCGGCAAGGAGATCGAAGACGACCTGCCGGAGATGACGACGCTGCTGGTCGCTGTCGGCGGTGGCGGACTGATCGGCGGCATCGCCTCCTGGTTCCGCGGCCGGGTGAAGATCGTCGCGGTGGAATCCGACGGTGCGCCGACCCTTTACGAAGCCTTCAAGGCGGGTAACCCGGTGGATGCGCCGACCGGCGGCATCGCCGCGGATTCGCTTGCGCCAAAGCAGGTCGGCGAACTGATGTTCCCCGTCGCGCAGAAATACGTGCAGCCGCCCGTGCTGGTGACCGACGACGAGATCCTCGCCGCTCAGAAGGCACTCTGGGCCGGCGCCCGTATCGTTGCCGAACCCGGCGGTGCCGCAGCCTTCGCCGCCCTGCTTTCCGGCAAATATGTTCCCGGCCCTGATGAACGCGTCTGCGTGCTGGTCTGCGGTTCCAACACGACGGCGGTCAAGTTCGGCTGATCATTCCGGCGGCAGGGGCACGTTCGGCCATTCCGTCGTGACTTCCGCCTGAACCGGCCGGTCGAGATAGGTGGAAAGTGCGATATAGCTGCGGGTGCCGCGCACGCCGGCCAGCGAATGGATCTGGCCGAGCAGGAATTCGAGCGCCTGCGGATTTTCCATCCGCACCTTAAGGATCACGCTCGCATCGCCGGCAACGGAATGCAGTTCCTCCACCTCCGGGAAACGGGCGATCTGCATGAGCCGCTCGCTCTTGCCCCAGCCCGCGGCCTCCACATGCACGAAGGCCATGAGAGGCTTGCCAACCGCCGTACCATCCAGCCGCGCCACCGTATCGCGGATCACGCCCGAACGCTTCAATCGCTTGACGCGCTCATGCACCGCAGGCGGTGACAGGCCCACGATTTCCCCCAGCGCCGCGTAGCTCCGGTCCGCATCGGCAGCGAGTGCTGCTAATATCCTTCGGTCAAAAGCGTCGAGCGGGGCAGGCCCCCGCCGCTTCGGCCGAACATCCTCTGTATTTTCCATCCCATCGCCTCTTCAGCTTTTATGCCGAATAGTATTCGGCAAGAATGGGGCATTGCCAGATGAAATTCCAGAGGAAGCAAGATGAAGATGATCGCCCATAACCCAAAGGATGGCGTCTATGCCGCGACGCCGGACTATGTGCACGCCATGGAAGTGTGCCGCCCCGACCGTTTTCTTTTCGTCAGCGGCACGATGGGCCTCGACGGGAATGGAGCGGCGGGCGCTGACCTGGAAACCCAACTCCGCCTGATCTGGTCGAACCTTAGCCGGATCCTTGCCGAAGCGCGGATGACTTCGGACAACATCGTGCGGCTGACCAGCTATCTGCGGCATGCCTCCTATGTGGAGGCGAACCAGAAAGCGCGGCTTTTAGCACTCGGCGGCCGCCCTGTGCCAACGACCGCCATCGTCGTCGAGACCCTGCGCGACGACTGGCTGGTGGAGATCGAGGTCATTGCCGCGGCGTGAGCAGTCTCACGCCGCCTTGGCGACCTGATATTCCTTGATCGCGACCATCTTGATCGCCGGAAAACGCTCCGACTCGTAGCGCAGCGAAAAGCTGTCCTGCGCGAGGAAAACCGGATCGCCATCGAGATCGCGGGCGATATCGCCGCGCTTGACCGTCAGGAATTTTTCGAGATCGGCCTGATGATCGGCGGAGATCCAGCGGCAGATCGAGAACCGCGACATTTCGAAGGAAACCGGCAGGCCGTATTCGCCCTGCAGCCGTTCCTTCAAGACGTCGAGCTGCAGCGCGCCGACGACGCCGACGATGGCCGGCGAGCCGTCTTCCGGCGAGAAGAGCTGCACGACGCCCTCTTCCGCCATCTGCTGCAGCGCTTCCTTGAGCTTCTTCGCCTTCATGGCATCCTCCAGCCGCACGCGGCGGAGGATTTCCGGCGAGAAGTTCGGCACGCCCTGGAACACCAGGTGTTCGCCTTCGGTCAGCGTATCGCCGATGCGCAAAGTGCCGTGGTTCGGGATGCCGACCACATCGCCAGCATAGGCGGTATCGGCCAGCTGGCGCTGGGACGCGAAGAAGAACTGCGGCGCCGTCAGCCCGAGCTGCTTGCCGGTGCGCGACAGCCGCGCCTTCATGCCACGCTCCAGCTTGCCGGAGCAGATGCGCGCAAACGCGATGCGGTCGCGGTGGTTCGGGTCCATGTTCGCCTGGATCTTGAAGACAAAGGCCGTCATCTTGTCGTCGGTCGCGTGCACTGTGCGGATGTCCGCCACCTGGTCTCGCGGCGGCGGGGCGAAATCGCCGAGCGCATCGATGAGGTCGCGCACGCCGAAATTCCGCAAAGCCGAACCGAAGAAGACCGGCGTCATGTGGCCTTCGAGGAAAGCCTTGCGATCGAACGGCCGGCAGGCCTCGATCGCCAGTTCGGTCTCCTCGACGAAGGCGGCGCGTTCGTTTTCCGGCAGGCGGTCAGCAATGCTCTGCGGGCCGTTGACTGGGGTCGCCTTGACGTCCGTATCCGAGCCGCGGACGGTATTGTCCGCCAGGTTATAGGAACCGCAAAAACTCTTCGAACGGCCGATCGGCCAGGTGACTGGAGCGGTGTCGAGCGCCAGCTTCTCCTCGACTTCATCGAGGATCTCGAACGGATCGCGGCTTTCACGGTCCATCTTGTTGACGAAGGTGATGATCGGGATATCGCGCATGCGGCAGACTTCGAACAGTTTGAGCGTCCGCGGCTCGATGCCTTTTGCGGCGTCGAGGACCATGACTGCGGCATCCACCGCCGTCAGCGTGCGATAGGTGTCGTCGGCGAAGTCTTCGTGGCCGGGCGTATCGAGAATGTTGAAGACGTTGCCGTCATATTCGAAGGTCATCACCGAAGTGACGACCGAGATGCCGCGTTCGCGCTCAATTTTCATCCAGTCGGACCGGGTCTGGATACGGTCCCTCTTCGCCTTCACTTCACCGGCGAGCTGGATCGCGCCGCCGAACAGAAGCAGTTTTTCGGTCAGCGTCGTCTTGCCCGCGTCCGGATGGGCAATAATTGCGAATGTGCGGCGGCGGGAAACCGCCTCGGCAATCGTTTCGGGCATTTTTTCTAGATCCTTTACGTTGCCGCGTATCTAACGACTCCGTGGATAACTTTCAATTCGTGTTTGACCGGAGCGACAGTGGGTCGACAAATGACATGATGAACATTCACGCCCCCTCCTCGCCGAAGCTCAATCTCGTCCGCCTTCCTCACGGCGCCGGCCTCGATCTGCCGGCCTATGAAACCGCCGGCGCCGCCGGCATGGACCTGCGCGCCGCCGTCGAGGACGACATGCCGCTGACGATCGCGACCGGCAGAAGGGCACTGGTGCCGACCGGCTTCATTTTCGAAATTCCGGAAGGTTTCGAGGCGCAGGTGCGGCCGCGCTCAGGCCTTGCCTTCAAGAACGGCATCACCTGCCTCAACACGCCCGGCACGATCGACAGCGATTATCGCGGTGAGGTGAAGGTACTGTTGATCAATCTCGGCGACGAGGATTTCGTCATCAGCCGCGGCATGCGGATCGCGCAGATGGTGATCGCGCCGGTGACACAGGCTCGGGTGGCCGAGATTACAGAAACCTCGACGACAGCCCGCGGTGCCGGTGGCTTCGGCTCGACCGGTCTTTGAACGCAAAGGCGTTTTCGTTCCCGACCACTTCCGGGAACAAAATTTCCATTTCTCTTTCCGTCCGGTTCCGCCTTGCTGGCATTCGTCGGGAACACGCCCTAACTTCTCTCCAAACCCAGGGAGAGCACCATGCCAGAGACCAGAAAGCCGGGACGCGGCCGCATCTATTCCTCGATCACCGAAACCATCGGCGACACCCCCATCGTGCGCCTCGACAAGCTGGCCAAGGAAAAGGGCGTGAAGGCCAATCTTTTGGCCAAGCTCGAATTCTTCAACCCGATCGCATCCGTCAAAGATCGCATCGGGGTGGCGATGATCGAAAGCCTGGAGGCTGAAGGCAAGATCACGCCCGGCAGGACGACGCTGGTCGAGCCTACGTCCGGCAATACCGGCATCGCGCTGGCCTTCGCAGCGGCCGCCAAGGGATACAAGCTGATCCTGACGATGCCGGAAACCATGTCGATCGAGCGCCGCAAGATGCTGGCCCTCCTCGGCGCCGAGCTGGTGCTGACCGAAGGCCCGAAAGGCATGAAGGGAGCGATCGCCAAGGCGGAAGAACTCGCCGCTTCCCTTCCGGACGCGGTCATCCCGCAACAGTTCGAAAATCCGGCCAACCCCGAAATTCACCGCAAGACGACGGCCGAGGAAATCTGGAACGATACCGATGGCAAGATCGACATCTTCGTCTCCGGCATCGGCACCGGCGGCACGATCACCGGTGCCGGCCAGGTGCTGAAAGAGCGTAACCCGGCACTCAAGATCATTGCCGTCGAACCGGAAGAATCGCCGGTGCTCTCCGGCGGACAGCCCGGGCCGCACAAGATCCAGGGCATCGGCGCAGGTTTCGCACCGAAAATCCTGGACACGCACATCTATGACGAGATCATCACCGTCAACAGCGGTGAGGCGATGGAGATGGCCCGCCTGGTGGCCAGGCTCGAAGGCGTGCCGGTCGGTATCTCCTCCGGTGCGGCGCTGCAGGCCGCCATCGAAGTCGGCAGCCGCGAAGAAAACGCCGGCAAGACCATCGTGGTCATCATTCCATCCTTCGCCGAGCGTTATCTGTCGACGGCGCTTTTTGAGGGATTGGGGAATTAGTGGATAGTGGGTGGTGTCGGGCGAAGCCGGCGTCATACAAGCCGCTGAGAGCTTCGTTCACCACTCCCTACCCTCACGCCGCGGCCGTCGCCAGCCGTTCGCCGGCCATGCGATAGGAAATCGCCTCGGCGAGATGGAGGCGGCCGACGGTATCCTTGCCGTCCAGATCGGCGAGCGTGCGGGCGACCTTCAAAATGCGGTGGTATCCGCGGGCTGAGAATTTGAGCTTTTCCGCCGCATCCCTGAGCAGCTGGAGACCGCCGGGATCGGGTTCGGCGATCTTCTCGATCAATGCCGTCGAGCAGCGGGCATTGGTGAGCACGCGCGGATAACCCGCCTGTTCAAACCGCTCCCGCTGCCTGTCACGCGCAGCCGCTACGCGCCTGGCGACATCCGCGCTACTTTCCGCCGGCCGCGGACGAATGAGATCGGCAGCGGACACGGCCGGCACGTCTATGCGGATATCGATCCTGTCCATCAGCGGCCCTGAAATGCGCCCCTGATAGTCCGACATGCATTTTGGCCCACGTGCGCAGGAATGGCCGGGTTCGCCTGCCATGCCGCAGCGGCATGGGTTCATGGCGGCGACGAGCTGGATACTGGCGGGATAGGAAACCCGATGGTTGGCGCGGGCGATAATGCATTCGCCGGTCTCCAGCGGCTGGCGGAGCGCGTCCAGCGCCTGCGGCGAGAATTCCGGGAATTCGTCGAGGAACAGCACGCCGTGATGGGCAAGCGATGCCTCCCCTGGCCTGGCGCGCAGGCCACCGCCCACGAGCGCTGCCATGGTGGCCGAATGGTGTGGCGTGCGGTAAGGTCGGCGATCGGAAAGCTTGCCGCCGGAAAGCTGGCCGGCGATCGAATGGATCATCGACACTTCCAGCAGTTCGGCAGCTGAAAGCGGCGGCAGGATGGACGGCAGCCGGGCGGCGAGCATGGATTTTCCGGAGCCGGGAGGACCGACCATCAGAAGATTATGCCCACCGGCTGCGGCGACTTCCAGCGCCCGCTTGGCGCTTTCCTGGCCTTTGATGTCGACGAGATCCGGCAGGTTGGCAGGCAAGGCGCGGATCGCCGGCTGCGGACGCGAGATGACCTGGGTGCCGCGGAAATGGTTGGCAAGCGCGATCAGGCTGCGCGGCGCGATGATATCGATATCGGCCCCTGCCCAGGCGGCTTCCGCGCCGCTGTCGGCCGGGCAGATCAGGCCCTTTCCCAGAGCGTTGGCGGCGATTGCCGCCGGAAGTGCGCCGGCCACGGGCGCAAGCGTGCCGTCGAGGTTCAGTTCCCCAAGCACGACATAACCGGTGAGTGCATCTCCGGGAACGGCGCCCAACGCCGCCATCAGGGCCAGCGCGATCGGCAGGTCGAAATGCGATCCTTCTTTCGGAAGGTCGGCCGGCGCCAGATTGACGGTGATCTTCTTCGGCGGCATGGCAAGGCCAGAGGCGTGCAACGCCGCCTGCACCCGCTCGCGGCTCTCGGCCACCGCCTTGTCCGGCAGGCCGACGATATGCATGTTGATTTTTCCGGGTCCGACCATGACCTGCACGTCGACCGGAACGCCTTCTATGCCCTGGAATGCAACCGTGCTGACGCGCGAAACCATATCCACCCCGCCCCTAACTTCATGTCCAGGACGCCAGCGATACACGCTTTCCGTGCCAAGAATTGCAATCTGGCATAGAAATAAGAATGAAACAAGAACATTAATCGAACAACTTCACGCATCCGCTGCAAGTGGGTTGCAGGCGGTTGCATCGTGAGAACAAAGGCAATCAGTATCCGAAACCCCTTGCCTGCATCAGGCGCGTTTTGCCTCGATTGCATCCCAGAGGAGGCTTGCGACGTCGGCGCCGCCGAACTTCTTGACTTCGCGGATGCCCGTCGGGGATGTGACGTTGATCTCGGTCATGTAATCGCCGATGACATCGATGCCAACGAAGATGAAGCCGCGCTCGCGCAGGGCGGGTCCGATGCGGGAGCAGATTTCCTTCTCGCGCGGCGTGATCTCGGTCGCCTCGGCGCGGCCGCCGACATGCATGTTGGAGCGGCTGTCGTGCTCGGCGGGAACCCGGTTGATCGCGCCGACCGGCTCGCCATCGACCAGAAGGATGCGCTTGTCGCCCTTGCGCACGGCCGGCAGATAGGCCTGGGCGATATAGGGTTCACCGCGATACATCTGGCCGAACATTTCGAGCAGCGACGTGAAATTGCGATCGTCGCGGGCGGAATGGAAAACCCCGGCGCCGCCATTGCCGTAGAGCGGCTTCAGGATGATGTCACCCATCTCCTCGCGGAAGCGGGCGATTTCGCCCGGATCGCGGCTGATCAGCGTTGCCGGCATCAAATCGGCAAATTCGGTGACGAAAATCTTCTCAGGCGAGTTGCGCACCCAGGCGGGGTCGTTGACGACAAGCGTTTTCGGGTGGATGCGCTCGAGCAGATGGGTCGAGGTGATATAGCCCATATCGAAGGGCGGATCCTGACGCAGATGCACGACGTCCATCTCCGAGAGGTCGATGCGCTCCTTGTCGCCGAGCGTGAAATGATCGCCCTTGACGTCGCGAACCTGCAGCGGTTCGACGGCTGCAAAGATCTTGCCGTCGCGCATGGTCAGGCGGTCGGGGGTATAGTGAAAGAGTTCGAAACCACGCGCCTGCGCTTCGAGCGCCATGGCGAAGGTGGAATCGCCGGCAATGCTGATGCCGGAAATATGGTCCATCTGGAACGCGACCTTGCGGATTTTCGCCATGACTTCAGCCCCCTAGGATTGGCCCGCCTGATGTAGGATGGCGAGCCCCCAAAGGCAACTGCAATCGGCCGATATCACGCGGAGATGCCGACCTGCGTCTTTGCCCGCAACATGTTGCGCAGGCGGAAAAGCATGGCGATCGGCTTCGGGAAAGGCCGGCGGATGAAGGCGACCTTCTTGAGATAATTGTCGATGCGCCAGGTGGCCCAGGTCCGGCCCTTGAAATAGCCGACATCGCCTGCCGTCAGCGTGCGCTGCGTGCCGTCATCGGCGGTCACGTGCACCTCGCCTTCGAGGATCACCACCGTCTCGTCCCAGTGGAAATACCAGCGGAACTCGCCGGCCGTGCATTCCCACACGCCGGTCGTGGCGCAATCGTCTTCTGCAGTGGAGTGGGAGGCGGCCCGCGCCCGCGGATCACCGGCGAGCACCCATGTGGGCTCGATCGGCATTGGCTTCATTTCCAGAGAATGCGGACAGGCGCCGATGAACGCCTTAACCTTCGGCTTCTCCGGGGCGTCGGACCTGTATCTGAATGCGAGTGCCGCTGCGGTCGCGGCGAGGACGTGCCAACTCATCTTTCCCCCAAAAGCTGCCAATTCCGGGAAACTGTAGTGGCAAAGAGTAAGGCTGCTGTTCAGGCCGATCTTACAATTTTAACGATCGGCCTGATTTTCGCGCTCTCTTTAGAGAACCGGTTCGACGGGCGCGAGCTTCGCCTCCGCCGGTACGTTGCCCGGCAGCCGCTTGCCCGTATCGAGCGAGAAAAAGTGCAGGCGCCTGGCATCGACGGCGATGCGCATTTCCGCAGAAATCGCAATTTCCGGCGAAACGGCGGCAGTGATCTGCTGATCGCCGACAGTGCCGTGGATCAGTCGCTGGGCACCGAGTTCCTCGGTATATTCGAGGCGGAAAGGCAGAGCCTCTTCGTCGTCGCGCGCGATGCGCAGGTCCTCGGCGCGAACGCCGACGGTAACTGCGCCCGAAGTCGGTGCGAAACCGTTGAGGCTGATCATCGCCGGGCCGATCGCCAGCTTGTCGCCATGCAGTTCGCCCTTGACGAGGTTCATGGCCGGCGAACCGATGAAGCTCGCGACAAAGGTGGAGGCCGGCGCGTGGTAAACTTCCAACGGCGCCCCGATCTGCTCGATCTCTCCCCCGTTCAGAACGACGAGGCGGTCGGCGAGCGTCATGGCTTCGAGCTGGTCATGGGTGACGTAGATCGAGGTGGTGCCGAGGCGGCGCTGCAGGCGCTTGATTTCGCCACGCATGGAAACGCGCAGTTTCGCATCGAGGTTGGAAAGCGGCTCGTCGAACAGAAAGGCTGCCGGTTTGCGGACGATGGCGCGGCCCATGGCGACACGCTGGCGCTGGCCGCCGGAAAGCGCGCGGGGCTTGCGCTCCAGATACTGGGTGATCTCCAGCATGCGGGCGGCTTCGGCGACACGCGCGTCGATCTCAGCCTTCGGCGTACCGCGGTTCTTCAGACCGTAGGCCAGGTTGTTATACACCGTCATATGCGGATAGAGAGCGTAATTCTGGAACACCATGGCGATATCGCGCTCGGCCGGCTCGACCTCGTTGACGACCCGGCCGGCGATTTTCACTTCGCCCGCAGAGATGGCTTCCAGCCCCGCAACCATGCGCAACAGCGTAGACTTGCCGCAGCCAGATGGACCGACGAGGACGATGAACTCGCCATCGGCTATGTCGATGGAGACGGAGCTTACCGCCTTTACGCCGCCGGTATAAACCTTCGAAACTTCTGAAATGTGAATGCCAGCCATGTTATTTCTCCGTTTCAGTAAGCCCGCGGATGAACAACCGCTGCATGAAAATCACGACGAGGATGGGGGGAAGCATGGCGAGTACGGACCCTGCCATGACGAGTTGCCACTCGATGACGCCGTCCTGCGCCGTAACCATGCGCTTCATCCCCATCATCAGCGTGTAATAGCCGGGGTCGGTGGTCACCAGGAGCGGCCAGAGGTACTGAACCCAACCGTAGATGAAGAGGATGACGCATAGCGCGCCGATATTGGTGCGCGAGAGCGGCAGCAGGATGTCCCGGAAGAACTTCATAGGGCCGGCTCCGTCCACACGGGCCGCTTCCAGAAGCTCGTCCGGGACTGTCATGAAGAACTGGCGGAACAGAAAGGTCGCCGTGGCCGATGCGATCAGCGGGACAGTCAGACCAGCCCAGGAATTCAGCATGCCGAGGTCGGCGACGATCTTGTATGTCGGCATGATGCGCACCTCGACCGGCAGCATCAGGGTGACGAAGATGATCCAGAAAGCCAGTAGCCGGAACGGAAACCGGAAATAGACGATCGCGAAGGCGGAAAGGATCGAGATGGCAATTTTTCCGGCCGTGATCGTCAACGCCATGATCAGAGAGTTCAGCGCCATGTGCGAATAATTGGGCAGGCCGTGAGCGGCCGCGGCGCTCGTCAGAATGGTCGAATAGTTCTCGATGAAATGCGAACCTGGCAGAAGCGGGACAGGCCCGCTCATCAGCGTCGAGACGTCATGGGTCGATGCCATGATCGCGACATAGACCGGCAGCGCGACCACCAGAAATCCCAGGATCAGGAATGCGTGGGTGAGGAAGGTCAGGAAGGGGCGGTTTTCAACCATGATCGTTCCTCAATACTGGACGCGGCGTTCGACGAAGCGGAACTGAACAAAGGTCAGCAGCATCACGATCAACATCAGCAAGACCGACTGCGCCGAGGACGAACCGATGTTCAAACCGACGTAACCGTCCTGATAGACCTTGTAGACAAGCGTCGTCGTCGCCTGCGCGGGGCCGCCGCCCGTCGTGGCATCCACGATCGGGAAGGTGTCGAACATCGTGTAGTTCACGTTGATGATGAACAGGAAAAACGTCGTCGGCGACAGAAGCGGCAGAGAGATGGTGAAGAAGCGTCTCACCGGGCCTGACCCATCGATCGCGGCGGCCTCGATCAGCGACTGCGGCACCGACTGCAATCCAGCCAGGAAGAAAAGGAAGTTGTAGGAGATCTGCTTCCAGGCTGCCGCGATGATGATCAGGATCATCGCATGCGTGCCGTTGAGATCATGGTCCCAGCGAATGCCGATGCGCTCCAGGAAGAAGGGCAACAGGCCGGTGGATGTATTGAAGAGAAACCACCACAGGACGCCCGCTACGACAGGTGCGACGGCATAAGGCCAGACAAGCAGGGTGGTATAAATTCTGGCGGACCGCGTCAGGCGGTTGACCGCGGCCGCGAATGCAAGACCGAGCATCATCGACAGGATGGTTACGGACACCGCGAATACGGCGGTGCGCCAGAGAGCATCCAGATAGTTCGGGTCTTCGAACAGCCGCCGATAATGGGTCAATCCGACGAAAACGGTCGAGAAACCAAAGGGATCTTCCCGCTCGAATGAAGACTTCACTGCCTGCGCGGCAGGCCAGATGAAGAAGACGAGCGTGATAGCGAGCTGGGGCGCGAGCAGCATATAGGGCAGCAGGCGGTTATTGAAGGTTGTTCTTTTGGTATCCACCGTTCCCTCACCACAACGTAATAAGCAAGCAAGGGAGGGCCGGCGACAGCCGGTCCTCCCTGCGGAGATCGGAACGATCAGTTCGAGTTGGCCGCCTCGAATTCACGCAGAAGCGCATTGCCGCGCTGCACTGCGCTGTCGAGCGACTGCTTGGCGTCCTTCTTGTTGGCGAGGAGTGCCTGGAACTCCTCGTCGATGATGGTGCGGACCTGGGTAAAGTTGCCGAACCGCACGCCCTTCGAATTTTCCGAGGGAGTACCGCGAGTGATCTGCTTGATGGCGATGTCGGAGCCCGGGTTCTTTTCGTAATAGCCCTGCTTCTGGCCGAGTTCGTAAGCAGCATTGGTGATCGGCAGATAACCGGTGAATTGGTGCCAATCAGCCTGGACATCCGGCTTGGAGAGATAGCTGAAGAACTTGGCTACACCCTTGTAGGTCGCCTTATCCTTGCCGTTCAGCACCCAGAGGGTGGCGCCGCCGATGATGGAGTTCTTCGGCTCCTTGATCTCATCGTCGTAATAAGGCAGCGGGGCGAAGCCCGGCGTGAAGTTCTTGGCGTTGTTGATGACCCCGGCGCGGCCTGCGGAGGAGTTCATCGTGATGGCGCATTCCTGCGAATAGAACATGGTCGCCGCCTGGTCGCCACCGACCGGTCCACCATACTTGAACAGTCCTTCGTCCTGCCACTTCTTCAGGTTTGCCCAGTGCTTGACCTGCAGAGGACCGTTGAAGGTGAATTCAGACTTCACACCGCCGAAACCGTTCTGCAGGGTGCCGAAAGGCTTGTCGTGCAGCGCCGAAAGGTTTTCGGTCTGGACCCAGGTAATCCAGGCGGAGGTGAGGCCGCATTTGGCAGCGCCGGAGGAAACGATCTTCTTCGAGAACTCCTCCACTTCCTTCCAGGTCTTCGGGGCAACTTCAGGATCAAGGCCCGCCTTTTTGAAGATGTCCTTGTTGTAGTACATGATCGGAGTGGAGGAATTGAAGGGCAGCGACAGGATGTTGCCCTTCGTATCGGAATAGTAGCCGGTGACCGGAGCCAGGAATGTCTTGGTGTCGAAGGGTTCGCCTTCGTCCGCCATCAGCTTGTAGACAGGATAGACGGCGCCCTTGGCAGCCATCATCGTGCCGGTGCCAACTTCGAAGACCTGGACGATAGCCGGTTGCTGGCCAGCGCGGAACGCGGCGATCGCGGCGGTCAACGTTTCCGGATAACTTCCCTTGTAGACCGGAACGACTTTGTAGTCGGACTGGCTCTCATTGAATTTCTGAGCGATTTCCTCAAGCTTCTTGCCGAGTTCGCCACCCATGGCATGCCACCAGGTGACTTCCGTCGCGGCAAGCGACGACGTTGCCGACAGCGCGACCGCGAATGCGGCCATTGAGAGTTTTCTCAACATTATTATTTCCTCCACCTTGATTGGTGTCGGCCCCCAAATAGGGTCCTCCCATGACACCACCGTTACAGTTTTATGTCATTTTTCTAACAGAGCAAGGACACTTGATTCGTTCGTTAGAATGCGTCGGGAAAATGCCGCGGCAGACGCCCTGGAAGCACTGCAATAATATCGTAGCGCTGCGAAAGCGTCGCTACATGCTTCCGCTTCGAAAGCCACAGCGCGCTTGCCGCGCGAATACGGTTCTGGGTCGTGTAGCCGACTGCATCGATGGCTTCGCTTTCGCCTCTCCGCGCCTTGACCTCGACGAATATGACAAGGTCCCCCTTGCGGGCTATAAGATCGATCTCGCCGATCTTTGTGCGATAGCGAATGGCAAGGATGCGATAGCCCTTCACAAACAGATAGAGCGCGGCGAGATATTCGGAGAGATGGCCTCTTTTATAAGCCCTCTGCCGCGCGGCCTTTCGCCGGTTCAGGCCGTTGTCATTGCGCCCCGCCGCCATCCTCGCCCTTCAACTCCAGGAGCCGCTGATAAAGAACCTTGCGGGCAAGGCCGGTGAGCCGCGCAGCCTCGGCAGCGGCTTTCGCCGCTGGCATGGAGGTTGAAAGCTGGCGCAGCAGCACGTCCACCTCGACTTCGCCGGGAGGCTCCTCAGCCTCGGGTGGCGCGAGAAGCAGCACGATCTCCCCCTTCACCACGCGGTCGTCGTCGTAATAGGCGGCGAGTTCCTCCAGCGTGCCACGGCGAAACTCTTCGAAAGTCTTCGTCAATTCACGGCAGACCGCCGCGCGCCGGCCAGTTCCGAGCACTTCGGCGGCAGCGGCGAGCGTTGCGCCGATGCGATGCGGCGATTCGAAGAAGATCAGCGTTGCCGGCACTTTCGAAAGCTCGGCCAGCCGGTCGCGGCGGCCCTTGTCCTTGACCGGCAGGAAACCGGCGAACAGAAACGCGTCGGACGGCATGCCGGAACCGACGAGCGCTGCGAGCGGCGCAGAGGCGCCGGGGATGGGCACGACCTTGTGGCCGGCCTGGATCGCCATCTGACCAAGCCGGTAACCGGGATCGGAGACCAAGGGGGTGCCGGCATCGGAGACCAGCGCCACCGATTTTCCTTCTTCCAAAGCCGCGATCAGCTTCGGTCCGACCTCGTCGGAATTATGCTCGTGGTAGGCATAGGGCCTGTTGACGATGCCATAGCGGTCGAGCAGCACGCGGGTCACCCGGGTGTCCTCGCAGGCCAGCACATCGGCGCCGGAAAGCGTTTCGAGCGCACGCAGCGTGATGTCGCCGAGATTGCCGATGGGGGTCGCGACCAGATAAAGCGCCGGCTCCAATGGCCGCGCAGGTACGAAAGTATTGGCGACGCGATAGCCGCGCTGGCTGCTCTTCAGGTCATCGGTCAAGGGGCGTCACGCGTAAAAGGATGGTCATGTGCCTTTATGGGCAAGCGGACCGGCTTCGGCAAGTAAAGCCCAAGCTGTTGAGAACGCATATTTTCTGTGTGCAGCGCGTGAGACAGATGCGAAATGACTTGCTAACGCCTTGTTCACCTCTTGCTTTTCGAACGGGTTGTCTGCCATTTTGCCGGTCCACATCATCCGGCTGGCCCAAAGCCGGCAGAATATCAGGGTCCGGCCCTGCCGGATCGCCACGGTCGAAAGCGATTGCGTCCATGCGTATTACTCTTGAGCGGTCAAACCTTCTGAAGTCGCTGAACCACGTGCATCGCGTGGTGGAGCGACGGAACACCATCCCGATCCTCTCCAACGTGCTGATGCGCGCGGCCGGCGCCGGTCTCGACCTGAAAGCGACCGACCTCGATCTCGAAATCACCGAAGCCCTTCCGGCCATGGTCGAGACTGCCGGCGCCACGACGGTTCCCGCGCACCTGCTTTACGAAATCGTCCGCAAGCTGCCGGACGGTTCGGAAGTACTGCTCGCCACCAATCCGGACGGCAGCTCCATGACGGTGCAATCCGGGCGCTCGAAGTTCTCGCTGCAGTGCCTGCCGGAATCGGACTTCCCCGACCTCACCGCCGGCAGCTTCACACATACGTTCAAGCTGAAGGCGACCGATCTGAAAATGCTGATCGACCGCACCCAGTTCGCGATCTCCACCGAGGAGACCCGCTATTACCTGAACGGCATCTTCTTCCACACGATCGAAGCCGACGGGGACCTGAAGCTTCGCGCGGTCGCGACCGATGGTCACCGTCTGGCCCGCGCCGATGTAAAGGCGCCATCGGGTTCCGAAGGCATGCCGGGCATCATCATCCCCCGCAAGACGGTCGGCGAGCTGCAGAAACTGGTCGATGATCCGGAAGCGGTGGTCACGGTCGAGGTTTCGGACGCCAAGATCCGCGTCACAATCGGCTCGGTCGTGATGACCTCGAAGCTGATCGACGGCACTTTCCCGGATTACCAGCGCGTCATCCCGACCGGCAACGACAAGGAAATGCGCGTCGATTGCCAGAGCTTTACCAGGGCTGTCGACCGCGTCTCGACCATTTCCTCCGAGCGCGGCCGTGCGGTAAAGCTGTCGCTGACCGACGGCCAGCTGACGCTGACGGTCAATAATCCGGATTCGGGCAGCGCCACGGAAGAGGTTGCGGTCGGCTACGACAACGATCCGATGGAAATCGGCTTCAACGCCAAATACCTGCTCGACATTACCGCCCAGCTTTCGGGCGACGACGCGATCTTCATGCTGGCGGATGCCGGTTCTCCGACATTGGTGCGAGACACAGCGGGCGACGACGCGCTCTATGTCTTGATGCCGATGCGCGTTTAACATCATCAAGGCGGCCGGAAGCTCCGGCCGCCTTTTTCATGCGGTTTTCCCAGGTGCGACATTTTTCCTTGCTTTTGCGGCATCAGGGTTCCACATGGGGCAAAAAGGGAGAGGATAAAAAATGGAACTGCGCTTGAAGGAGCGGCTTGGCCGCAAGTTCGATGATGAGATCCGGTTCTTCAAAGGCTGGATCGATGGCCCGAAACGGGTCGGCGCGATCTGCCCCACCTCCTCCGTCACCGCCAAACGCATGGCAAGCGTCATCGACACGGCCTCCGGCCTGCCTGTCCTCGAACTCGGGCCCGGCACCGGCATCATCACCAAGGCGATCCTGAAGCACGGTATCTCGCCGGAAAACCTGGTCTCCATCGAATATTCGACCGATTTCTTCCAGCACCTAGTCCGCACCTATGAAGGCGTGAACTTCATCAATGGCGATGCCTTCGATCTCAAGCGCACGCTCGGCGCCTTGAAGGACACGACATTCGACAGCGTTATTTCGGCAATCCCGCTTTTGAGCTTCCCGATGGAGCGCCGCATCGCGCTGCTCGAAGACCTGCTCGACCGCATCCCGGCCGGCCGGCCGGTGATGCAGATCACCTATGGCCCCGTCTCGCCGATCATTGCCCAACCCGATCGTTACCGGATCAAGCATTACGATTTCGTCGTCCGCAATATTCCGCCGGCGCAGCTCTGGACCTATAGCCGCGGCTGACCATGGCATTCGGCCTCTACATCACCCATCCGCAGGTCCGCATCGATCCGAACGTGCCGGTGCCTCGGTGGGGACTCTCTGACGTCGGCGCCGCCCGCGCTCGCGCGGCCGCCCAATCCGAATGGGCAAGGAAACTCGGCCGGATCATCTCCAGCGACGAGGTAAAGGCGATCGAGACTGCCGAAATCCTCAGCCTCGCCTCGGGCATTTCGATCGAGATCGCCGAGGACACCCATGAGAACGATCGCTCGGCGACAGGCTTTCTGCCGCCGCCACGGTTCGAGGATGCAGCCAACTGGTTTTTCGCCCACCCGGAAGAGAGCTTCAAAGGCTGGGAGCGCGCCGTGGACGCCCAGAGCCGCATCGTCTCGGTGGTCACCAGAATTCTTGCCGAGCACGACCCGAGCACGCCGATCGCCTTCGTCGGCCATGGCGGCGTTGGAACGCTGTTGAAATGCCACCTCACCGGCTCGCCGATCGCCCGCGACCGGGACCAACCGGGCGGTGGGGGAAATCTCTTCTGCTTCACCCTTGCGGACCGGACGCTCTCATGCGACTGGACGCCCATCGAAAAATGGGAAGGGTTCCAGGCATGAACGCTCGTGATCGCCTCATCGTAGGCCTCGACATTCCGACCATCGGCGAAGCCGAAAAGATGGTCTCCGCGCTCGGTGACACCGTTTCCTTCTACAAGATCGGCTATCAGCTCGTTTTCGCCGGCGGTCTCGAACTTGCACGCGATCTGGCAAAGGATGGCAAAAAAGTCTTCCTCGACATGAAGCTGCTCGACATCGACAACACGGTCGCGAAGGGCGTCGAGAACATCGTCAAGATGGGCATGACCATGCTCACCCTGCACGCCTATCCGAAGGCGATGCGGGCCGCGGTCGAGGCTGCCAGGGGTTCGGACCTCTGCCTGCTCGCGGTAACCGTCCTGACCTCGATGGACGAAACGGACCTCGTCGATGCCGGTTACGAATACGATCCGCACACACTGGTTCTGCGACGCTCGGAACAGGCGCTGGCCGCCGGAATGGGCGGTATCGTCTGCTCGGCCGAGGAGTCCGCTGCGGTTCGCAAGATTGTCGGCCCTGATCTGGCGATCGTCACGCCCGGCATCCGCCCTGCGGGTTCGGAAGCGGGCGACCAGAAGCGGGTGATGACGCCGGCCGACGCATTGCGCGCCGGATCGAGCCATCTCGTCGTCGCCCGCCCGATCGTCAAGGCGCCGGATCCGAAGGCGGCGGCGCAAGCCATCCTCGCCGAGATGCAGGGCGTGCTCTGATAATCCGTCGTTGCCGGAGAGATATTCTCCCGGTCGTGATCCGGGATGAGTCCCGGTGGCCGCCGGACAGGTACGCAACACCCGCCATATTGACTCGCCCGGGAATTTGCCGGAAGTCGTCCTAACCGAAAACACGCTGGAGGAGATATCATGGCCAAGGGATATTGGGTCGCTCGCGTCGATGTCCGCGACCCGGAACGTTATAAGGATTATATCGCAGCGGCCACGCCCGCCTTCGAGAAATACGGCGCCAATTTCCTTGCCCGCGGCGGCACCATGGCAGCGATGGAGGGCAAATCCCGCGCCCGCAACGTCATCATCGAATTCCCGTCGATGCAGGCCGCCATCGACTGCTACAATTCGCCCGAATATGCGATCGCCATCAAGATCCGCCAGGAAGTGGCGGATGGCGAAATCGTCGTCCTCGACGGCCTTTAAGAACCGGTTATCGCGGGCGGTGCGGCAGTGGAGACACTTCCACCCGTGCCGCGATTCGGTTAAACAGCACTCATCTCGTCCCACAGGCTCCCGGAGCACGCCATGACCATCAACAACCTTCCGCCGCTCGTCACCGTTTTCGGAGGATCGGGCTTCGTCGGCAGGCATGTGGTGCGTACGCTTGCCAAACGCGGTTATCGCGTCCGGGTCGCCGTTCGCCGTCCGGATCTCGCCGGCTTCCTGCTGCCCGCCGGTTATGTCGGGCAGATCTCGCTGGTCCAGGCGAACCTGCGCTACCGCCAATCGGTCTTGAAGGCCGCCGAAGGCACTTCGCATGTAATCAACTGCGTCGGCATCATGTTCGAGAGCGGCCGCAACACGTTTGACGCGGTCCAGGATTTTGGCGCTCGCGCGGTTGCCGATGCGGCACGTGCTGCCGGCGCCAAACTTACCCATATTTCCGCGATCGGCGCCGATGCCAATTCGGAATCGTCCTATGCCCGCAGCAAGGGCCGCGCCGAAGCGACGATCCTTTCGACGCTGCCGGATGCCGTGATCCTGCGGCCGTCGATCATGTTCGGGCCGGAAGACAGCTTCTTCAACAAGTTCGCCTCCATGGCCCGCACCTTCCCTGCGCTGCCGCTGATCGGCGGCGGCAAGACGAAGTTCCAGCCGGTTTATGTGGAGGACGTCGCCGAAACCGTCGCCCGCTCCGTCGACGGCACGATCGCGTCCGGCAAGATCTATGAGCTCGGCGGCGGCGAGGTCATGACCTTCCGCCAGTGTCTCGAGACGATGCTGCGCGTCACCAATCGCACCAATGCGCTCGTCTCGCTGCCCTTCGGCATCGCATCGCTGATCGGCAGCATCGCGTCGTTGATCCCTTTCGTCCAGCCGCCGATCACCAGTGACCAGGTGAAGCTGCTGAAAATCGACAATGTCGTTTCCGATGCCGCCGCCACGGAAGGCCGCACGCTGCAGGGAATAGGCATCCGCCCGACGCTCGCGTCCTCTATCTTGCCATCCTACCTTGTGCAGTATCGCCCGCAGGGCCAGTACACAGGCTCTGGCCGCGCGGCCTGATATCATTAACCATATCCAGCAATTTGTTTCGCTTCGACATTCCGGTCGTGCCCGCTGAAAAATCGGGCACCTCTTTGTTGTCGCTCATGTTTCGGGCAAGGATAGTGGCACAAAGGTCGCAGTGGCCGAAGCAGTCGCGTTAACGGCCGGTTCAGCAAAATCCTTTATTGAATTCTTCTAATCCAACCCATAAATCCTCCCTCACCAAACAAGCGGCGCAACCGTGACGATAAAATCTTCCATCGAAAGGCATTCCTCCATGGGCAAGCCCATCGCCCTCTTTTTTGCATGCGCAGCGCTGATCATCCTCGCGGGCTCGTTCATGGCCCCGACGACGGGCGCAGCCGGCAAGAGCGAATGCACGCCCGCATACGGTGTCGATCCGTGCAGCACGGCATCCATTCATCACTAAGCATCGACAAAACAAAAAGGCCGCTCCTTAGCAGCCTTTTTGTTTCATGAAGAATTGAGCGCCCTTCACTTTAGCAGTGCAGGACGCAGGGCAGTCTCGGCCGGCGCGACGGCGCTTGAGACCACGGCACTCTGATCACCGCGTTGTGGGACAGATCCCAGCGCGATCAGGCCGAGCAACAAAAATCCGAGAATGATTCTATAGATCGCGAAGACGGTGAAGCGGTTGCTGCGGATATAGGTCAGCAGCCATTTCACGGCGATGAAGGCGACGATCGTCGACACGACGAAAGCCACGCCGAGCGAGGTCCAATCCTCGTGCGCAGCGCTGCCGTCCTTGAGCGTCTTCAGCAGCTCATAGCCACTGGCCGCGTACATGGTCGGAATGCCGACGAGAAAGGCAAACTCAGTGGCCGCGGCCCGGCTTCCGGTACCGGCCAGCATGGCGATGAAGATCGTGGCACCTGAACGCGACGTGCCGGGAAAGACACCCGCAACCACCTGCGCAATGCCGACCAGGATCGCGACGAGCCAGGTTATCTGCGTGGAAGCGGGCCTGCGTGCAGCGGCCCATTCTGCAAAGATCATCCAGATGCCGCCGATGATGAGTGCCCAGGCAATTGGTGCCGCGTCCTCGGGAAGCGCGAAACCGAGCTTCTTGACGATCAGGCCGAGAACCGCCGTGATCAGGAAGGCAACGATCAGCTTGGCAGCATAGTCGCGATTTGCCGGCTCCCGCCAGCCGAGCAACAGGTCAAGCAGGCGACGCCAGTAGATGATGGTTACCGCGATGATCGCGCCGGCCTGGATGACGATATTGAACGTATCAGACCGGTGACCGAGCCATTGTTCCGCGATGATGAGATGGCCGGTGCTGGAGATCGGCAAAAACTCGGTAATACCCTCGATCACACCGAGCACGAGGGCGCTGATAATCGACTGATCAGCCATTCTTAATCCTTTGTTGAGCAGATAAGGACAGTTTTAAGCAGTTTATGAGCCGTTGCTTGTGCTGGACCTACCAAATCCATATAGCTGCCATATGTCACGCGGGCGCGCTACGTGCCCCATCCTTCGTATACGATATTCGTGAAGTTCAAGTATCCATGCCCACGCTCTATCATCATTCCATGTCTTCGGCCTCGCGGTTCGTCCGGCTGATTCTCGCCGAATATGGCTTCCAGGCGGACCTGGTCGAGGAGCAACCGTGGGAAAAGCGGCGGGAATTCCTGACGCTCAATCCTGCGGGCACGCTCCCGGTTTATGTCGACGACAGCATGAGGGTGCTTTGTGGCCCTTCCGTGCTCCTGGAATTCCTCGACGAAACCCATGGCGTGCTGAAGCGCGACCGGCGGCTGCTGGCGGAAGATCCATGGCAGCGTGCCGAAATCCGGCGCCTGACGGAATGGTTCCTGCAGAAGATGGAGCAGGATGTCACCCGGCCTCTGACCCGGGAGCGGGTCTTCAAACTGCAGATGACGACGGCTCAAGGCGGCGGCGCGCCGGATTCGAAGGTGTTGCGCACGTCCCGCGCCAATATCCGCCAGCATATGAAATATCTCTCCTGGCTTGCCGGCTCACGGCCCTGGCTTGCCGGCGACCGCCTGAGCTATGCCGACCTTGCCGCCGCCGCCTCGATTTCGATCCTCGACTATCTAGGCGAGATCGACTGGTCGGAGACGCCGGTCGCCAAGGACTGGTATCAGCGGCTGAAATCCCGACCCTCCTTCCGGCCGATGCTTTCCGAACGCATCCGCGGCCTCACCCCGGTATCCCATTATGCGGACCTTGATTTCTGACGCGCCCGCGCGCGAGGAAGAAAAGGCGCTCCGGCGGCGGGAGAAGCTGACCGCCTTCATTCGCGAGGAAGCGGCGGCTCAGGGCTTCGACCTTTGCCGGATTGCAGGCCCGGACAGCATTCCGCAGGCGCCGGAGCGGCTGGAGATTTTCCTGGCCGACGGCCACCACGGCAGCATGGACTGGATGGCAGAGACGAGGCTGCGCCGCGCCGATCCGAGGATGTTGTGGGATCAGGTGCGTTCGATCGTGATGTTCGGGCTGAACTACGGGCCTGACGAAGACCCGCGCGGCATTCTCGACAAGCCGGACAAGGCCGCGATCTCCGTCTATGCGCGCAATCGCGATTATCACGACGTCATCAAGGGCCGGCTGAAGGAGATCGCCACCCGCTTTGCGGCGCGCGCCGGCGAGGACGTCAAAGTCTTTGTCGATACGGCGCCGGTGATGGAAAAACCGCTCGCTGAAGCGGCCGGGCTCGGCTGGCAGGGCAAGCACACCAATCTCGTCAGCCGCACCCACGGCTCCTGGCTGTTCCTCGGCAGCCTGTTCACCACCGCGGACCTTATTATAGACGCGCCCGAGATCGACCATTGCGGCTCCTGCCGCGCCTGTCTCGACGCCTGCCCGACGGCTGCCTTTCCGGCGCCCTATCGGCTCGATGCGCGCCGCTGCATCTCCTATCTGACGATCGAACACAAGGGTCCGATCGATCCGGAATTCCGGCCACTGATCGGCAACCGCATCTATGGCTGCGACGACTGTCTTGCCGCCTGCCCGTGGAACAAGTTTGCCGCCAGCGCCGCCGAGATGAAGCTCAAGGCGCGCGACGACTTGAAGGAACCGTCGATCGCGTTTCTGCTGACCTTGGACGATGCGACTTTTCGAACCTTCTTCAGCGGCTCGCCTGTCAAGCGGATCGGGCGCGACCGGTTCATTCGCAACGTGCTGATCGCTGCGGGCAATTCCGGCGATGCCAGCCTCATCGGACAATGTCTCGAACTTGCGGGCGACCCCTCGCCCGTGGTGCGCGGCATGGCTATATGGGCCCTGAAGCGCCTGATGACGGATGCGGACTTCGCGCGGTTTGCCGAGGCGCGCGGCGCGGAAGAGGATCCGGAAGTGCGGGAAGAATGGCGACTGGCGGGAGCGGCCTGATGAATGTGATGATCTTCGGATGCGGCTATTCGGGCCAGGCAATCGCCGAGGCTTTCAAATCCGAAGGCCATCGGGTCTCCGGCACGGTCAGAACGGCCCACAAGGCACTGGAGCTTGCGGCCCGTGACATCAAGGCCTTCGTGTTCGACGGGAGCCCGTTCAGCGGCGAACTGTTGGCGGAGCTTCAAGAGGTGACGCATCTGGTGCAGTCGATCCCGCCCGGCACCGAGGGCGATCCACTGCTGAAGTTCGTCTCCAGACGACTGCGTGCGCTTTGCCCGAAGCTCGAATGGATCGGCTATCTCTCGACGGTCGGCGTCTACGGCGATCATGGCGGCGGCTGGGTCACCGAGGAGACGCCGGGCACCCCGATCCAGGGCCGGTCGATCGAACGGGTCGATACGGAAGATGCCTGGGCTGCCGAAGGGCGGGCCGCCGGTCTGCCAGTGGCGAGCCTGCGCCTCTCCGGTATCTACGGCCCCGGCCGCAACGCCTTCGTCAACCTCGCGCGCGGCACGGCACGGCGCATTATAAAGAGAGACCAGGTCTTCAACCGGATCCGCGTCGAGGATATCGGGCGTGCGGCGCTCTTTCTCGCCGTAGGCAATATGGGCGGCATATATAATGTCACCGACGACGAGCCCGGTCCGCCGCAGGATGTCATCATCGAAGCCGCGCGCCTGATGGGTGTCGAGCCGCCGCCGGAACTGGATTTCGAGACCGCTGACATGACGCCGATGGCGCGCTCCTTCTATGGCGCCAACAAGCGCGTTTCCAATGCCAAAATCCGTGCCGCGGGGTTCGAGTTCCTCTTCCCCAATTACCGCATGTCACTCGCCGATATGTGGACCTCGGGCCGCTGGCGAGGATAAAGTTCCCATTATGAAACGGTTGAAATTTCCATCCTGATCGGTTGATCTAGTTATTATTTCTTAATACTTACGGCTGAGCGTCACAAAATTTGCCCAAATGAGGCAATAAATCACGCATCGCGACAAATTTTTTTCTGCGGTTTTCGTGATCACAGACTCCCTGCGAGTCTCATTGAAACTACATTCCGCTTTCTGACTGTTTTTAAAGGTTTTCTTCCGCAGAAGCTTAGCTGGCTTCTTAAAAAGATCGGCAGCAATCTAATCACAAATGTTACAGACTGTAACGTTCCGTGATCGAAAGTCTCACTTTTTCGCCACTTTTCGCCCCGCTTAGCCGTTTTGCACGCAACGTGCAGGGACAAAACGAACGGGGACGACCGACTTGACAACAATTCGACGCTCGACTTTCGCCGCGGCCTCCATTGCTGCTTTTGCAACTCTCGGCTCCGCGCAGGCCAATGCTGCGCCCGGGTGCGGTCACGCATCCTGGTATGCCCTCGGATCCAAGACGGCATCCGGGGAACGAATGAACCCTTCTCTCATGACAGCGGCCCACCGGACGCTGCCCTTCGGCACCAAGGTGATAGTGACGAACAAGCGCAACGGCAAAAGCGTCGTTGTGCGCATCAACGACCGCGGTCCATTCATCCGCGGCCGGGTGCTCGATGTTTCCAAGGCCGCAGCCAAGGACATCGGCATGATCAGTTCCGGCACCGCCCAGGTCTGTTACCAGATCGTCGATGCCGGCGATCAGAAGGTCGCAGGCAAGGGCCTGAAAGCGATCGACGGCTGAAGCTGTTCAGAGAGACCGTTTAGGCCGACCTCTTGCCCTATCGCGCAATCGCGGTTACGACCCGTGCCATACGGGTGCGACCGACACGGAGATTGACATGCGATTGGGCGGACGAATTGCCGGAGCCATAGAGGTGCTGGCCGACATCGAGACGCGCAAACGCCCTGTCGCCGACGCGCTCAAGGACTGGGGCCTCGCCCATCGTTTCGCCGGTTCCGGTGATCGGGCAGCGATCGGAAATATCGTCTACGACGCACTGCGCATGCGGCTCTCCCATGCCTGGCTCATGGACGACGAAAGCCCGGCGGTACTCGCCTACGCGGTCCTCATCCGGCAATGGGGCCTGACGCCCGACGCTCTCCAGGCCGAGTTCACGGACGACCGCTTTGCACCGCCGGCTCTAACCGAGGCGAACCTTTCGTCGCTTGCCTCCCGCAATCTCGACGATGCGCCCCTGCATGTTCAGGGCGACATTCCAGACTGGATCCAGCCGTCCTTCGAAGCCAATTTCGGCGAGGACTGGCTGATCGAGGCCAAGGCACTGGCCGACCGCCCGACCCTCGATCTGCGCGCCAACACGCTGAAGGCGTCTCGCGAGAAGGTCGTCAAGGCGTTGGAACGCTCGAACGCAAAGGCTTCGCGCATCGCCCGCAACGGCATCCGGATTGCCGCCGGCGAAGGAGCCTCCCGCCTGCCCAACGTCACCGCCGAGCTTTCGTTCCAGAAAGGCTGGTTCGAAGTTCAGGACGAAGGCTCGCAGATCGTTGCCGAACTCGTGCAGCCCGGCGAACATCATCAGGTCCTCGATTATTGCGCCGGCGGCGGTGGCAAGACGCTCGCCATGGCGGCCGCGATGCACAACAAGGGCCAGATCCACGCCTATGACGCCGACCGCAAACGGCTGGCGCCGATCATCGAGCGGCTGCGCCGCGCCGGCACCCGCAACGTTCAGGTGCACGACGACGCGCGCCAGCTCAACGGCCTGAAGGGCAAGCTCGATGCGGTCCTGGTCGATGCCCCCTGCACCGGCACCGGCACCTGGCGCCGCCGTCCGGACACCAAATGGCGACTGACCCCGAAGAACCTCGACGAGCGCATCGCCCAGCAGCAGGAAGCGCTTTCCGAGGCGGCCGTCTTCGTGAAGCCGGGTGGCGCACTCGTCTATGTCACCTGTTCGATCCTGCCGGAGGAGAACGACGCCCAGGTTTCCCGCTTCTGTGCCGAAAACCCGGAATTTTCGATCGTCCCCGCGGCAGAGCATTGGGACAGCATCTTCGAAAAAGACGCGCCGCAGCCTCGCTCAAAAGATGCGCTGACAGTGACGCTGACGCCTGCAAGTACCGATACGGACGGATTCTTTTTCTGCCGCATGCAACGCAGAGCTTGAATGCGGTAAGGGCGAAGACAAAGTCGAGTTCTACTTTCAAATTATTCTAAACTAGATTGTTTGACACCAGTTTCCAATTGCGCGATGAACCCTCTAACGGCCGGGGAGAGATCCGGGCCGTGAAGGAGAGGGACATGATCCGCAAGACCGTTCTTGGCGCCGCCCTGGCGCTTTTCGCCGCCTCCGCGGCGTTCGTCGTGACAGAGGCGCAGGCCGCCACCACATCCGCAGCTGTCCTCAAGCATTATGCCGAACTGGCGCATGCGAAATACGAAGATTCTCTGACGACAGCGCAAGCGCTCGACAAGGCCGTCAACGCGCTGATCGCCAAGCCGAGCGACGAAACGCTGAAGGCTGCCAAGGACGCCTGGATCGCCGCCCGCGCTCCCTACCAGCAGACGGAAGTCTACCGTTTCGGCAACCCGATCGTCGATGATTGGGAAGGCAAGGTGAATGCCTGGCCGCTCGATGAAGGCCTGATCGACTATGTCGACGCCTCCTACGGCACCGAGAGCGACGAGAACGCGCTCTACACCGCCAATGTCATTGCCAACCCGAAGATCAAGGTCAACGGCAAGACGCTCAACCTTTCGAAGTTCGACGCCAAGACGCTGCGCAGCCTGAACGAGGCCGGCGAGATCGAGGCCAACGTCGCGACCGGCTACCACGTCATCGAGTTCCTGCTCTGGGGCCAGGATCTGAACGGCACCGGACCGGGCGCCGGCAAGCGTCCCTATACGGACTACGACAAGGCCAATTGCACCAACGGCCATTGCGATCGCCGCGCCGAATACCTGAAGGCTGCGTCTGCGCTACTCGTCTCCGACCTTAAGGACATGGTCACTGCCTGGGGGCCGAAGGGCAAGGCGACCAAGAACGTCGAGGCCAATTCCAAGAAGGGTCTGACCGCCATCCTCACGGGCATGGGTTCGCTCTCCTACGGCGAGCTTGCCGGCGAACGCATGAAGCTCGGCCTGCTGCTGCACGATCCGGAAGAGGAGCACGATTGCTTCTCCGACAACACCTACAACTCGCATCTCAACGACGCGGTCGGCATCAAGTCGGCCTATACGGGCGAATATACCCGCGTCGACGGCACCAAGATGACCGGGCCTTCGCTCTCCGAACTGGTTGCGGTGACCGACAAGTCGCTCGACACCGAAATGCTCGGCAAGCTCGACGCGACGCTTACCGCCATGAACGCCATGGCCGACCGGGCGAAGAAGGTCGAGGCCTATGACCAGATGATCGGCGAAGGCAATAAAGAGGGCAATGCGGTCGTCCAGAAGGCGATCGACGGCCTGATCGACCAGAGCAAGAGCGTCGAGCGCGTCATTGCGTCGCTGAAGCTTGGCAAAGTAGAGCTTGAAGGTTCCGACAGCCTCGATAATCCTGATGCCGTCTTCAAATAAGCAATGAAAAGGCGGGCCGCGGCTGACCTTCAGCCTGCGGCCCGATTTCCCATGAGAACGCCCAAGTCTTTCGTCTTCCTGTTGCCGGCACTGTCGGGCGCTCTTCTTCTCACGCCGCTGATCGCGATCGGTGGCGATGCTCTTTTCCCGACCATCCGCACGGATCTCAATCCGAAGGACCAGAAACGCGTCGAGAGCGTCACGCGCCCGACGACGGATTTCTCCAAGCCCGAGCCGTTCGAGACCATGTCCGGCGGGGCCGCGACCAGCCGCGCCGATGTCAATGGCGACGCCTTCTCGCATTTCTCCGCCAACATCACCTTCGAGGAAGAAGGGACGTTCAAGCTCGGCAATGCGCTGTTCACCAAGCTCTGGGTCTCGGCGCCCTCCTCGACGCAGGCGTCCGACGGGCTCGGCCCGCTCTTCAACGCGCGCGCCTGCCAGAGCTGCCACCTGAAGGACGGCCGCGGCCATCCCCCGGAAGGCGGAGCCGACGCAACCTCGATGTTCTTCCGACTCGCCCGTCCGGCCCGCACGGACGAGGAACGCGAGGCAGTCTCCGACTACTGGAAACTCAATTTCCCCGACGCGATCTATGGCGAGCAGCTACAGGACCTCGCCGTGTCTGGCCTCGCCGCTGAAGGGCGGGTGCAGATTTCCTACCAGGAAATCCCGGTGAAGCTCGGTGACGGCGAAATCGTCCACCTGCGCAAACCGAGCTATTCGGTCGCCGACCTCGGTTACGGCGCGATGGAAGGTGATGTGACGCTGTCGCCACGTATCGCGCCGCCGATGATCGGCATGGGCCTGATCCAGGCGATCCACGACGCCGACATTCTCGGCCTCGCCGACCCGGGCGACAAGGACGGCGACGGGATCTCCGGCAAGCCGGCCATGGTGCGCGACCACAAGACCGGCGAGCTGAAGCTCGGCCGCTTCGGCTTCAAGGCGCAGAATGCCTCGGTCCGTGACCAGAGCTCGTCCGCCTTTGCCGGCGACCTCGGTATCTCCACGCCCGACAATCCGTTCGACCACGGCGACTGCACCAAGGCAGAGGCTGCATGCCTCGCCATGCCGACTGGCGTGCAGCAGCGGCTCGGGCCGGTCGAGGCGCCTGATCCGGTCCTGCCGCTGGTTACCTTCTATTCCGAAAACCTTGCGGTGCCGGCCCGCCGCGATATCGGCGACAAGACGGTTCTGAAGGGGAAGGAGCTGTTCTACCAGGCCGGCTGCACCGCCTGCCACACGCCGAAGTTCGTGACCAACCGCGATGCCAGCAACAAGGCGCAGGCTTTCCAGCTGATCTGGCCCTATTCCGACTTCCTGCTGCACGACATGGGCGAAGGCCTAGCCGACGGCCAGCCGGTTGGCGTCGCCACCGGCAGCGAATGGCGCACCCAGCCGCTCTGGGGCATTGGCCTCACCGAAACCGTCAATGCCCACACGTTCTTCCTGCATGACGGCCGGGCGAGAAACCTCACCGAAGCCGTTCTCTGGCACGGCGGCGAGGCGCAGAAGGCCCGCGATGCCTTCGCCGCGCTCGGAAGACAAGACCGTTCTGCCCTCCTCAAATTCCTGGAGTCGCTCTGATGCGCAAGATATTCTTTGCCGGACTCGTCTCGCTGCTTCCCGCCACCGCCTTTGCGCAGGAAGGTGAACCCGCGTCCTCGGTGGATCTGCCGATGGCTGACGTCACCAAGGTGATGACGGCTGCGGTGGACGGGTTCATCCGGCCGGGCTACGACGCATTCTACGAGTCCGCGGGCAAGATGACGACGGCGATGAAGGCGCTCTGCGAGGCGCCCTCCAAGACGAGCTACGATACCGCGAAAGGCGCCTTCCGTGACGCGGCGGTCAGCTGGGCGCATATCGAGGTGGTTCGTGTCGGACCCGTCATCGAACAGAACCGCTTCGAGCGCATCCTTTTTTATCCCGACCGCAAGAGCACCGGCTTGAAGCAGGTCCAATCCGTGCTGTCCAAGGCTGATGAAACCGCGACCGATCCCGTCACCCTCGGCACCAAGAGCGTTGCGATGCAGGGTTTCGGCGCGCTCGAATATGTGCTCGCTGGCACCGGTTCCGACGAGCTTCTGAAGGCTAAGAACAGTTACCGCTGCCGCTATGGCGCGGCCATCGCCGGCAATATCACCAATGTCGCCAAGGAACTTTCCGATATCTGGGACGCGCCCGAGGGCATCCAGAAGGCCTGGGAGCAGCCGGGCCCGGACAATCTCAATTTCCGCACCGGCGGCGAGGCGATCACAGCGCTGCTCGGTATCCTCGTGCATGGCGCCGAAGCCGTGCGCGACCAGCGGATCGAGACCTTCTACAAGGGCGCTGACAAGGCGAAATTCCCGAAACAGGCGCTGTTCTGGCGCTCGGAAAACACTTGGCCGACCGTCAAGGGCAACCTGGAAGGCCTTTCGGCCCTGCTCGAAAAATCCGGCATGGTCGCGCTTCTCAAGGAAAAGGACCGCCCGATCGTTGCCGCCACCCAGGCGCAGCTGAAGTCGATGATCAAGCTTTCTACCAAGATCACGCCAGATCTCGAAAAGGCGGTCGAAAATGCCGCCGAGCGCAAGAAGCTCGATACGCTACTGGCGGACGGAAAGGACGTGATCTCCAAGCTGAACGACGGTTATGGCGGCGCGATCGGCCTCAGTTCCGGCTTCTCGTTTGCGGATGGCGACTAAGGCCATGTGGCGAGGGGAGGCCATCGACCGGCGCGGCTTTCTGAAAGCGGCGGGTATCACCTTCACCGCCGCCCTTGCGCCGCGCTCGCTGATGGCGCTCGAACGCACTGATGCGGTCTATGCCTCCGGCTTCAAGGCGCCGGATGGCTCTTTCGGCGTCGCCACCGTTTCCGAACGCGGCGAGATCATCGACCGCGTTGCCCTTCCCGCCCGCGCCCATGGCATGGCCTATAGCGCCGCCACCGGCCGCGCTGTCGCTTTTGCCCGCCGCCCCGGCACGTTTGCCATGGTATTCGACCCTTCGGGGCAGACTGAGCCGGTGATGATCACATCCCCGGAAGGCCGGCATTTCTACGGGCACGGCCATTTTTCGCCGGACGGCCGCTTCCTCTATGCCAGCGAAAACGATTTCGACGGCAATCGCGGCATAATCGGCGTCTACGACGCCCGGGACAAATTCCGCCGCATCGCCGAGTTCGACGCGCACGGCATCGGCACGCATGACATGACCGTCTCCGACGACGGCAAGCTGCTCGTCATCGCCAATGGCGGCATCGAAACCCATCCGGATTTCGGGCGTACCAAGCTCAATGTCGATCGCATGGAACCGTCGCTGGTTCTGCTCGATGCGAAGACCGGCGCCCTCATCCAGCGGCACCGCCTGCCCGCCTCGTTGAAACAGCTCTCCACCCGCCATCTCGATATCGCGGAGAACGGCCGCATCTGGTTCGCCTGTCAGTGGGAAGGTGCGCGCAACGCCCTGCCACCGCTCGCCGGCTGGTTTTCCAAGGGCGAGGACCTGTCGTTCATCTCGCTGCCGGAGGAAACGACCGCCCGGCTCGGCAATTATGTCGGTGCCATTGCCGTTAACCGCCGTGACGGCGTCGTCGGCCTCACCTCGCCGGTCGGCGGGGCCGCAGTCACCCTCGACGCGAAAACCGGGGCAGTGGTGAAGGAAGAGACCATCCGAGAGGCTGCCGGCGTCGCGCCCGCAGTACATGGCATCGCCGTTTCTTCCTATGCCGGGCAGTTCAACGAAACCCGCAGCAAGATCGCCTGGGACCAGCACATCGTCCGGCTGGGCTGACCTTTCCTGGCTGCCGGAGCGCCCTAATTGCGGCGGGATGAGCAAAACGACCGTTATGATCCTCTTCATCGTCGCCTGCGTCGCACTCGGCGCCTTGAGCGGTGCAAGTAACCAGCCTGGCGAGTGGTACCAGTCGCTCAACAAACCCTTCTTCAATCCGCCAAGCTGGATTTTTGCTCCCGTCTGGACGGTCCTCTATGTCCTTATCGGGGTCGTGCTCTCCGAAACCTGGTATGACGAGAACAACGGCCGCCGCCTCGTTCTCTTTGCCATACAAGCCGCGCTCAACCTCCTGTGGTCGCCGGCTTTCTTCGGCCTGCAAAGCCCAGTTCTCGGCCTCGTCGTCATCGTGCCGCTGCTGATCTCCATCCTGCTATTCATCGGCGCAAGCTGGCGGGAAAACCGCAAATCTGCGTGGCTTTTCGTGCCCTATGCCCTGTGGGTCGCCTTCGCGACGCTCCTCAACCTGTCTATCGTTCTCATGAATTAAGCACGCTCCATCGTACGGCTTGCCGAACATCGCCGGTCATGCCAATTTCGCAACTGCGAAAGGGGCGGGAACATGAACGGGAAAGATACGGGCGACTTCCGCGAGAGGGTGCGCCAGAGCTTCGCCCGGCAGGGCGCGATGGGGATGCTCGGCGCAGAGCTGACACGTGTCGAACAGGCGATAGTCGAGATCGAGCTCCCTTTCGACATCAAGCTTACCCAGCAGCACGGTTTCCTGCATGCCGGCGTGATTTCTGCAGTGCTTGATGCCGCCTGCGGTTATGCCGCCTATACGGTGATCGAACCGGACGCCTCGATCCTCACCATCGAGTTCAAGGTGAACCTGATGTCGCCCGGCCGCGGCGAACGTTTTCTGTTCCGTGGCGAAATCACCAAGCCGGGCTCGACGATAATAGTCGCCGATGGCCGCGCCTATGCGATCGGCGACGGCCCCGCCAAACTCATCGCTTCCATGACCGGCACCATGATGGTGATCCGCGGCCGAGAGGACGTAACCGGATGACTTCTTCTCTTCCCCTCGGCGAGCCGAGCCTTACCGGCGGCAAGTCCATTCTCTTCGTGATGGCAGTCGACGCTGAATACGGCCCGGCGCTCCAGTCCCGCATCAAGCCATTGATGACGGGGGTCGGCCCGGTCGAGGCGGCCGTGGTGCTGTCCCATGCCCTGACCCGGCTCGAAGCGACCGACGATCTGCCCGATCTCGTCGTCTCGCTCGGCTCGGCCGGTTCCCGCAATCTCGAGCAGACGGAAATCTACCAGGCCTCGTCGGTCGCCTATCGCGACATGGACGCCTCGCCGCTCGGGTTTGAAAAGGGCCGCACGCCCTTCCTCGACCATCCGGCGATCATGCCGCTCCCCTTGCGCATCCCCGGCGTCAGGGAAGCTTCGCTATCGACCGGCGGCAACATCGTTTCCGGTGCCGCCTACGATCTCGTCGATGCCGACATGGTCGACATGGAGACATTCGCGGTGCTGCGCTGCTGCCAGCTTTTCGAGATTCCGCTGATCGGTCTGCGCGGCATTTCCGACGGCAAGGAAGAGCTGAAGCATGTCGGCGACTGGACCGAATACCTGCATGTGATCGACCGGAAGCTGGCGGATGCGGTCGACAGCCTGTTCGAGGGGCTGGAGGATGGCGCCATCGCGCTTTGAAGGCACGATTTTCGCCTCATTCCCCGTTGCCAGAAACGGGAAGTTTCTTTAAAGGCTCGGCATGACCCAGATAGCTCATCCCGACAGCATTCTCATCATCGATTTCGGTAGCCAGGTGACGCAGCTCATCGCGCGTCGCATCCGTGAAGCCGGCGTCTACTGCGAAATCCACCCCTTCCAGCACGCGAGTGCAGCATTCGAGAAACTCCAGCCCAAGGGCGTGATCTTCTCCGGCGGCCCGGCATCGGTGACCACCGAAGGCAGCCCGCGCGCTCCGCAGTCGGTATTCGACAGCGGCGTTCCGATCCTCGGCATCTGTTATGGGCAGCAGACGCTCTGCACCCAGCTCGGCGGTGTCGTCGAAGGCGGGCATGCGGCGGAATTCGGCCGCGCCGACGTCGAGATCAAGAAGGCGAGCCCGCTGTTTGACGGTTTCTGGGAAATGGGCGGGCGTTATCCGGTCTGGATGAGCCACGGCGACCGCGTCACCCAGCTGCCGCACGGTTTCGAAGTGATCGCGACGTCGGAGAACGCGCCTTTCGCGATCGCCGCCGACGAGAGCCGGCACTATTACACCACCATGTTCCACCCGGAAGTGGTGCATACGCCCGACGGCGCCAAGCTGCTCTCCAATTTCGCGCACAAGATCGTCGGGCTGAAGTCCGATTGGACCATGGCCGCCTACCGCGCCGAAATGATCCGCAAGATCCGTGAACAGGTCGGCAAGGAACGGGTGATCTGTGGCCTCTCCGGTGGCGTCGATTCCTCGGTTGCGGCTGTCCTGATCCACGAAGCGGTCGGCGACCAGCTGACTTGCATCTATGTCGACCACGGGCTGATGCGTCAGGGCGAGACCGAGCAGGTCGTTGGCATGTTCCGCGACAATTATAACATTCCGCTCGTGCACGTCGACGCGTCCGACCTGTTCCTCACCCAGCTTGCCGGCGTTTCCGATCCGGAAGTGAAGCGCAAGACGATCGGCCGGCTGTTCATCGAGGTGTTCGAGGCGGAAGCCGCCAAGATCGCTTCCGATGGCAAGGGCTCTCCGGCATTTCTGGCCCAAGGCACGCTCTATCCGGATGTGATCGAAAGCGTCTCCTTCTCGGGCGGGCCTTCGGTGACCATCAAGAGCCACCACAATGTCGGCGGCCTTCCCGAACGCATGAACATGAAGCTGGTCGAGCCGCTACGCGAGCTCTTCAAGGACGAAGTGCGCGCGCTCGGCCGCGAACTCGGCCTGCCGGAAAGCTTCATCGGCCGCCATCCCTTCCCGGGTCCTGGCCTTGCCATCCGCTGCCCGGGCGGCGTCACCCGCGAAAAGCTCGATATCCTGCGCAAGGCCGATGCGATCTATCTCGACGAAATCCGCAAGGCCGGCCTCTACGATACGATCTGGCAGGCATTTGCCGTGCTGCTGCCGGTGCAGACGGTCGGCGTCATGGGCGACTACCGCACCTACGACTTCGTCTGCGCATTGCGCGCCGTCACCTCGGTCGACGGCATGACCGCGGATTTTTATGCCTACGACATGAACTTCCTCGGCCGCACCGCAACCCGCATCATCAACGAAGTCCGCGGCATCAACCGCGTCGTCTACGACGTGACCAGCAAGCCGCCCGGCACGATCGAGTGGGAGTGAGGGGGCAACCGGCGGCGACAGCGTAGTTTGGGCGACGAATTTCGCTGCCGGGCTGCTGCACTGTCGATCCCTTCGTCACTGGCTCGGGGGCTCTTCTATGTCCGCGTTCTCGGGTAGCTCGCAGAACCAGTCTGCACGCAATCCTCGGAATATTTAGAGTGCCTTCAACGGGTGGGAAAGCTATAGCGTAGAATGGCGTGCGAATCGGCGGGTCTGGTTTGCGCCCATCCTCGCCGCTCCCGGGCAAAGTGAGCCGTTCCCAAACCGGCAGACATGACTTCAGAATGTTGATTTCGAGTGCCGGACGAAGATGTTCGTCTCGCTATTCCAAATACGGCGTCAGCACATCTTCGATCCATTTCATGAATGCGCGCACTCGGCGCGACAGATTGCTCCGGTGTGCTACGACGAGGGACACGGGAAGCGCCCGGCGACGAAAATCGGGCATGATTTCCACAAGCGCTCCACTCCTGAAGTATTGGCCAATCCCCAAGAGTGGCGCCTGAATCAGGCCAAGGCCGGCGAGGGCAGCAGCGTCGTAGGTTTGCGCGCTGTTGACGTGCAGCGCACCTGGCAACTGAAGCGTCGCGTAGCTGTCGCCGTCAGGATATTCCCATCCATGGGGTCTTGCACCCAGCATCGTCGAAAAATGAATTGTCCGATGTTTCTGACGCTGGAGATCTTCTAGCGATTGAGGGACGCCATAGCGCGCCAGATAAGCAGGACTGGCAGCGTTGACCATGCGCAACAGGCCAAGCGGGCGGGCAACCAGCGTTTCGTCCCTGATGGGACCGAGGCGTAATACACAGTCGAACCCTTCCTGAACCAGATCAACTTGCCGATCCGTACTCGATACCTCCAGCTCCAACTCGGGGTGAGCCGCCATGAAGTCCGGCAGCGCCGGCACGATCGTTGTGCGCGCCACCTCGGTCGGAAGATCGACCCGTAAACGGCCGCGGAGTGCCACGCGGTCGCCTGCAAACATCGAATGTAGGTCATCGACTTCAGCAAGCAGATCGCGGGCACGGGCATGAAATGCGCGTCCGTCCTCCGTCAACTGCACGCTGCGCGTCGTGCGGTGCAGGAGCCGGACACCGACATCTTCTTCCAGTTTTCGGACCGCCGTCGAGGCCCTTCCCTTTTGAATGCCCAGGCTATCGGCTGCGTGGGTGAAGCTCCCCATTTCCGCGACCGTTATGAATATGAGGATGGGCTCGAGGTTCTGCATTTTTGTGCCTCGGCATTGTTCACATCAAAGAGAACAGTGAGTTCATTTCATCGGTGTTTATCATACCTGAGAGACACAGTAACTTCCGAATATTGGGATTCCCCATCGGAGAATGACAGGTGTCCGAAACTATGAATCAGCATCAGGTGCCTGAAATTATGAACCCGCATCGCGCCCTGTGGGCCGGCCGGATACTAAGCGCGATTGTCGTTATCGCTCTGGCGGCAGACGGCACTATTCAGCTTCTCGCGCCCGCACAGATCGCGAGCATGTTGCAGGAAGCCGGGTTCACGATGGACCTGACCCATGTCGTGGGTCCGATCATCCTCGCCTGCGCCATCCTTTACGCCATCCCGGCCACCGCCGTCCTCGGCGCGATCCTGGTGACGGGCTTTTTGGGAGGCGCCATCTGCGCCCATGTCCGCATCGGTGCGTTGGGGTCGCCGCCGGAAATCATTTCGCTGCTTCTGGGCGCGATGGCTTGGGGCGGCCTCTATCTGCGCGATCCCCGAATCCGGGCCATTCTACCGCTCATCCATTGAACCAACTGGGGCAGTGCTCTGTCCCTCAACATCAGGAGAAACGCATGTTTTTAGTAATGGGAATCACGGGAAACGTGGGCGGCGCGACGGCAAGGCATTTGCTAGCGCAAGGCAAGAAGGTGCGCGCGCTGGTCCGCGACCGCGAGAAGGCGGTTAACTGGGCGAACCAGGGCGTGGAACTGGTTGACGGCGATTGGAATGATTCGGCAGCCATCGAGCGAGCGCTCAAAGGCGTCGAAGGCGCGTTTGTCATGTTGCCCCCTGTCTGGGCACCGTCGCCCGATTATAAAGAAGCAAAGAGCGTGATTGCAAATTATCTCGAGGCGCTCACCAAGGCAGCGCCGCCGCGAGTGGTTGCGCTTTCGTCGATGGGCGCGAACAAGGCCAGCGGGCACGGGGTGATCACGGCCTTGTCGCTTCTGGAGCAAGGTTTTCGCGACCTGATATCGCCAATCGCATTTATGCGCGCAGGCGGATTCTTCGAAAATTTTCTTTTCGGCTTGCAGGTCGCGCAGGGCGGAACGCTACCGGTCTTCTACAATCCGACAAACCGGAAATCGACCATGGTCGCGACGAACGACATCGGCGCGGAGGTCGCAACCCTTTTGACCGGGCCAGCATGGTCAGGGCAGCGCATCGTCGAGATTGGTTCGATGGTGACTGCGGATGAAGTGGCGGAGCAATTGGGCGAAGTCCTGAATCTCGACGTGAAAGCCTTTGCAATCCCGCGTGCAGGGTGGGCGGAAGGGTTAGAGCAATTCGGCATCCCGAAGGGCCACAGCGGACCCGCCGAAGAAATGTACGAGGCCGTGAATGCGGGATGGATGGACCTCGGCGTCGAGGGTACGGAGCACGTAACGGGGACTACGTCCGCACGCGACGTCTTCGCAGCGGCCCAGAAGGCCATGACGGCGTGACCCGCGATGCTAAACGGAGGCTACGTTCGACTCCGGTGACGAACTCAGGCTAGTGGCACGTCGCCCGGTGCTCGGCGGGTTCTCGTTAGACGGAGTTCAAAAACTCAGCGACGACCTCCGCAGCGTGCCATTCGCGGCGTCCGGCCAGGCCGCAAAGAGCATTCGTAAGCGACCAATGGAAGGTCAGGCAGCAGCTTGATGGGGCTCATCCATGGCATGACCATGCTTGTGATCGATGGCTCCTGGTGCCCGAGAAGGTCGGATCGGCTCCCTTGGATGCGGCCTTGGGCACGCTGGTGGAAGGGCTGGCGAACCCGGCAACATGACACTGGCCTCGAGCGGCGTCCACGCGCCGTCAGGCCCATCCCAACCTTCGTGTGGCCTTCAGATATTCGGTCGCGCGCTGCCCGAGGACGTTGGCGCGCGACCGGTGCTCGGCGTCGATCACACGGTCACAGATCGATTACTGCTCCTTCTTGAACAAATCCTGGAAGATGAGCTGGCCCCAAGTGCGGCCGCGTGCGTGCACCAGCGCGCCACCGTCTTTGAGCTTTCCCAGTTTGACGGGTGCGAACCCGAGTTGTTTGGCCAAGGCCGCCACGGGAGCGATCGCGTCCTCGTCGTCGCTCGACAGAAAGACGACCCGGTGCCCGCCCTCGACGATCGGATCGGCAGCCAGGGTGGCCGCAACCAGGTGATTGAAACCTTTCACGAGCTTGGCGCCGGTGAACGCCTTCGCGACGAAGGCAGAGGACGGGAGGCTGTCCAGCTCCTCGGGGGGAACTCCAAACGCATTCGTCGCGTCGATGACTGTCTTGCCCTCCCAGCTGGGCAGGGCCTTCGCAACCTCGCGATGCTCCCCGAACGGGATCGCCAGGATGATTGTGTCGGCCTCGAGTGCATCCCGCAGCGACTTGGCGACAACCGTGGGTCCAATCGCCCGAGCCTGCGGCGCCAACCCCTCCGGCGGCCGGCGGCTCGCGACGGCCACCTTGATGTCTTTACGGGCGAAGGCGTGGGCGAGAGCTTGGCCTACCGCACCGAATCCTACAATCGCATAGCTCATAATACTTCTCCTATCCGTGTTGATATTGACCCCCTACCCTCAACGGCGCTGGGTTATCTGCCGAACCCTACGGCGCGCCGAATAATCGAATGGAGCGCTTGGCCGGGCGTTGCGCGTCAGAGCTGTGCCAAGCCGCCGTCGACGGCGACTTCGCTGGCGGTCATGAAGCTGCTGTCCGACGACGCGAGAAAGGCGGCCGCCGCTCCGATCTCTGACGGATCGGCCATGCGCTGGAGCGGGGTCATCGAGGCGAAGACCTTCTGGCCCTCCTCGCCGAGCGCTTCCTTCGCGAGTTCGGTCGCGGTCGCCCCGGGCGACAGCACGTTTACCCGGATGCCGGTGCCCTTCAGGTCCTCCGCCCAGGTCCGCGCGAGATTGCGTACTGCCGCCTTGCTCGCGCTGTAGGCAGTGAATCCCGGGGCGCCCGTGGTGCCGGCGCTTGATCCGGTCAGGATGATCGAGCCGCCCGGGCCCATCAGCGGCAGCGCCTTCTGGACCGTGAAGATCGTACCCTTCACATTGGTGTCGAAGGTTTCGTCAATGTGCTCGGCGGTGATTTCGCCAAGCTTGGCCATGCTTCCCGCCCCGGCGTTGGCGAAGACGATGTCGAGGGTTCCGCGCTCGGCCTTCACAGCCGCGTAGAGTCGGTCGAGGTCCGCCTCATTCGAGACCGAGCCCTTCACCGCCAGGGCATTGGGCCCAAGGTCTGCCACAGCGGCGTCGAGCGCTTCCTGCCGGCGGCCGAAGATGAAGACGAAGGCGCCTTCCTCGATGAAGCGCTTCGCTGCGGCGCGGCCAATGCCGGTAGCGCCACCAGTGATCACGGCGGTCTTTCCATTCAGTCTGTTCATGTCATGCATCCTTTGGTCGTTCGGGGGACGTCCCTGACACCCAAAATAGGTCCGCTGGAGTCAGACGTTGAGTGCGAAAGCGCGCACATCGGTGGTGCAAAATCAATCCGGCTGGACGACTGACGCCAACCTCAACGATCGGTGTCCGCCGTTTGAAAACAGGCCGCACTTGGCCACATAAGCTATGATGACCGCCCGTACTGTTGTACGACGCGTTGGATACGGGCTTGGGAAGGCGCACCGCGCGGTGCGGGATTGCACCATGATCGACTGGGATGACATTCGCTACTTTCTTGCCGTGGCGCGCGGAGGCTCGGTGCGGGCTGCCGCCGAGGGCCTCGGGGTATATCACTCGACCGTGCTGCGACGCATCGCACAGCTCGAGGAACGCCTCGGGGCGCAGATGTTCGAAAAGCTGCCTTCGGGCTACCGCCTGACGGCTGCGGGCGAGGAAGTCCTCGAACTCGCCAACCAGATGGAAGCGTCATCGCACCAGCTGGAGACGCGCGTCTTCGGGCGCGACCAGAGCGTGCGCGGGCTTCTGCGGGTGACGCTGGCCCCCACCCTCGCGACACACCTGCTGATGCCGGACTTCGCCGATTTCGCGCGTCTGCATCCGGACATCGAGATGGACATCTTGTCGTCCGGCGAGCTGGCAAATCTGACCAACCGAGAGGCCGACGTGGCGATCCGCGTCGTCTACGACCGCAAAACCCTGCCGGTCAATCTTCACGGCCTGAAGGGACCGGATTTGTTTGGCGGCGTCTACATGTCCCGCGATCGGCTAGCCGCATGGGGTGCGGGCGCACCTGATCCCATCCGGTGGATTGTCATAAGTATTCATGGAATTCCGGATTGGGCCAGCGCGGGTGAGGTTCGCACCGCGGGGGTACCATTCAGGGTCACGGACGCCGAGGCGCAGATCGTTGCTGTGCGGCAAGGGCTCGGGATCACGACACTGCCATGTTTCGTCGGAGATGCCGACCCCCGCCTGGTGAGGGTGCCGGGCACCGACCTGCACATGTACGGAACGCTTTGGCTTCTCACACACGGGGAGACACGCAAGACGAAGCGCGTGCGGCTCTTCACGGAGTTCGTATCCCGCAGGCTCGCCGCGTACGCTCCGCTTTTGGCGGGGCAAGCCGCGACGGATCGAGAACGGTGCGGCCCGGACTAGTTACAGGCTATCCGTCTTCACCCATCTCGGAAAAAAGCCAGTCCCGAAACGCCTTCACCTTGCGCTGCCGGATCGCATCGGGAGGGTAAACGAGATAAAAACTGGATTGGGCCTTCAACGCATGTTCGAACGGGCGGACCAGCCGCCCCGCGGCGAGGTCGCCTTCCACAAGCATGGTCCGGCCAAGCGCGACGCCTTCGCCCTGAACCGCCGCCTCGATCGCGAAGGTGTAGGAATCGAAGGTCAGCCCCCCGTTTGGGTCTAGGCCCGTCACGCCTGCGCTCTCAAGCCAGGCCGCCCAGTCGATCGGATAGCCGTCGCGAATAAGGGTATGATATTTGAGATCCTCGGCTGTCCGCAACGGGTGCTTGCCCGCCATGAGTCGTGGACTGCAAACCGGCGACACATCTTCGCCGGCCAGGAATTCGCTCGTCAGTCCTGAATAGTCGCCTCCGCCATAACGAATGGCGATATCGATCCCATCGCCTGAAAAATTGGTCAGCGTGCCTGTTGTCGAGACACGCACGTCGATCTCGCTGTGTGCCCGATGAAAGCGATAGAGGCGCGGCACGAGCCATTTGCCCGCAAAGCCGCCCGACGTGCTCACAGTCAATGTCGTGTCGGAGCGGCGCGTCGTTGCAACGGCCGTGGCCACTGCCAGGTGATCGAGCGCTTCGCGCACCGCGCGCGCATAGGGCTCTCCGATCGCCGTCAGCCGGACCGAACGCGTCCCCCGATCGAACAGCGTTACGTCGAGTTGCTGTTCCAGGTTCTTGATCGCCCGGCTGATGGCGCCGTGGGTCACGAAGAGTTCCTCTGCGGCCTTGGTAAAACTCAGATGGCGAGCCGCCGCCTCGAAGGCGGGCAGAGCGGTCAACGGGGGGAGCTTTCTTGGCATGATGACCTGTGAGCACTGATCACAAATCATGCACTATTAGTCGTTTGTCGTCCAGCAGGGAAAGAAGCAAACTCCTTCCCATCAACAACGCAAAGGCGACGGCGACCAAGCTGAGAAGCGCCATTGAAAATGGATTAAGGCCATGAGTGTTACTCACGCATCGTTTGATATTTTTCATGGATCGGCAGCAGGCGAACGCGGGCATCGGCCAATCGATGTGATCGCCGCTTTGATCGGTGCGGCCCGCGATCTGGCCACGCGCCAGGTTCTGGTGATCCGGCATCGAACCGACATGCGGCGTCTCGACCGCTTTTCGGATCATAGCCTTGAAGACATCGGCTTCGAACGTGACTGGGACGGAACCGTCCTCCTACGGCAGCCATAGCCCGCCGACCGCTTCCTCAGCCATCATCGAAGGACAATGATCATGAACATCTACCCCCATCTCTGGTTCAATGGCCAGGCAGAAGAGGCCATGGAGTTCTATCGATCCGTGTTCAAGGACTCCAGGCTCCTTGCACGCACCGAACTGCCCAACCCGGAACTGTCGGTGGTGCGGTTCGAGCTCGGCGGCCTGCAGATCGCCGCGCTGAATGCCAACTCGCGCGTGCCGTACAATGAGGCGTTCTCGTTCCTTGTCGAAACAGGCGATCAGGAAGAAACCGACTACTACTGGGATGCTCTGATCGCCGAGGGCGGCAAGGAGCAGCCCTGCGGATGGCTGACGGACAAATTTGGCGTTTTCTGGCAGGTCACACCCGCCATCCTGCTGAAGATGATCGCCGACGCGGACAAGGACAGGGCCGAACGGGTGATGCAGGCCATGTACAGGATGAAGAAGATCATCATCGCGGATCTCGAACACGCCTACCAGGGTTAGCGACGCTCGTCGCGCCCGACTTCACAGCACCACTTCAGATATGGAGGAACCCATGGCGACGCTTATGGGCAAGAGAATTCTCGTCATCGGCGGCAGCTCCGGCATCGGTCTCGGCGTTGCGACCGCAGTTCTGGACAAAGGCGCCGAGGTGGTGATCGTCGGCCGGTCGCAGGAGAAGCTGCAAGCAGCCGAACGCGCGCTTGCGGCAGTCGGCAAGGTCAGCACCTTCGCAGCCGACATGACCCAGGAGGCAGAGATCGCTCGCCTGTTCGCAGGGATCGGCGGCCTCGATCATCTTGTCTCGACGGCAGGAACGCCGCCGCCCGACTACCCCATCGGGGACACCGACTTGAATGTTGTTCGCGGCTTCATCGACAACAAGCTGGTGGGCGCGGTCCTGGTAGCCAAGCACGCAGTCCGCACCTTGAAGAAGGGTGGATCGATGACCTTCACGTCGGGCATAAACAAGGACAAGCCGCCGGTTCCCGGCGGATCGGTCGTGGCGGCCATCGCCGGGTCGTTCGGCTATTTCGCGCATGCGCTGTCGCTGGAACTGGCGCCGACAAGGGTCAACGTGGTGTCGCCGGGCTGGGTCGATACACCCATGTTCACCGAACTGGCCGGCGAGAATAAATCCAGCCTTTTCGAGAGCATGGCGACGCGGCTCCCGGCAGGACGGATCGCGAATCCAGCCGATGTGGCGCTGGCCTATGTCTACGCCATGGAGAGCGAGTTCACGACAGGCCAAACGCTGCATATCGACGGCGGCCAGAGCCTAATCTGATCGCTTCCGCGGAGGAGCCATCAGCAAAGCCATTCCCGGCGCAGGCATCGTACTTCCGGCTGGCCGGAACCCCGATCACCGCCCGGACCACTCTCTCGACATTGCTCGGCTTCAGAAAGACAGAGGCTCCAAGCCGATATTCGACGTCGAGCAGGCTGTTCCTGACTACATCGACTGGCTTAGGTGAACGACCGCTAGGCCCGGAGGCACTCGATCTTCGAAAGGAAACTGCTTTCGGTGTGGCGCAATCACGGCCTGCATCCCGAGTTCTCACCTAACCCGGTAGCGCAGTTTGATGGGCCGGATGCAGCTCCGTATATTCGGGTAGAAGCCAGCCGCCGTCCCTGTCTTCCGACGAAAATCTGGCGACCAGGTCCGGGATGCGGAGCAGTGCGGCCAAGGCCATTATGGAAAGAAAGACGTTTACCCCAAATCGCGTCTTAGGCATTCCCAGGCGCAGAAGCGATGGGTTTACGTTCTGGATTTCGTTGACGAAGGGCCGTAGCGTTTCGTCGTAGAGCGCGAAGGCTCGCGCGAGATCTCCCGTATTGCGATTGATCTCACCCGCCAAGACATAAGCTCCGACCAGGCTGCCGGATACGCCCATGCCGCTGAACGGGGATGCACAATGCGCGGCATCGCCGACGAGAACCACGCGACCCTTGTACCAGGTGTCTGTGCGGACCTGCACCACTTCCTGAGAGTAGAAGTTGGGAGTCGTCGTCATGCCGCGGATGAATCGATCGGTCTGCCAGCCGGCGTCCCGGAACCGCTCTATCCAGAACTGCTTTTGCTGGTCCAATGGTGCCCTATGAATGGCCGATGCTTCTTCGGAGCTTTCCCTGAGCACGAAGTAGACTTGCGTTTCCGTCGGATTATGGCTCCGTCGCATGATCATCCGGCCGCCAGGAGCGAGGTACGTATTACGGATGTTGCCATCGTCGGCCGGTGTGCGTGGGATGAACCAATAGGCCATGTGGATGCCCATTCGCAGGTAAGGGTCGGCGGCATCCGGCGGCAGGATACCCTGGCGAATGCGCGATCCCTGACCATCGGCTCCGACCAGCAGATCGAAGGTGTCAGAGGTGCCGTCGGAGAAGTGAGCTAGAACCTTCTCGTCGTCCTGTTCGAACCGCTCTACGGTCTTGCCGAAGACGTATTCTACGACGTCCCTGGTCAGGTCCTGGAGAATGCGCACGACATCGCCGCGCATGATCTCGTATTCGGATGTGAGCGATTGCGCGCCGCGACCGGATGTGTTGGCCAGAATCGTCGCCTTGGCATGACCCTGGGAGTCGACGAACGAGACGCCAGCCTCATCGACAAGGTTGCTGCGGATGGCGCCTATAAGCCCCATGCGCTTGGCGGCCTCGATGCCTTGCCCGCGCAGGTCCACCTGCGCACCCCTGGCCCTGATGCTTGAGAACCGCTCGACTACGACGACTTGATGGCCGCTTCGGGTGAGCCAATAGGCCAAGGCCGGACCCGCAATCCCTCCACCGCAGACAAGAATCTTGAGGGAGCGATTTTCAGTCTCAATCTTCATGTGCGCAACTCGAATCTATCAGTGATAGGCTGATTTACAAACTCCCCTATCGCCGATAGATTGTCAAGATGGCTAAGCTAACTCGTGAAACCGTAATTGCCGAAGCGCTCGATCTGCTCGATGAGGTTGGTCTTGAGGGCGTCAGCACGAGACAACTCGCGAAGCGGCTCGGCGTCGAGCAACCGTCGCTGTACTGGCATTTTCGCAAGAAGGAGGAACTGCTCGCCGCCATGGCCGAGACTGCGATGGCGCCCCACGCGACCGCTCCGCTTCCAATGCCATCCGATGACTGGCGTGATTGGTTTCTCGACAACACGCGCAGCTTCCGGCGAACGCTGCTGATGCGCCGCGACGGCGCAAAGCTCCACGCGGGCAGCCCCCCCGGTGCGGCGGACATCGATCGGATCGCGCACAAGATGGCCTTCCTGGTCGCGTCCGGTTTGCCCGAGCGGGACGCTCAGATGGCGATGCTCGCGTCCAGCCGCTTCACCGTCGGAAGCGTGCTCGAGGAACAGGCCGAAGCCAGTCTCGGCGCAACTGCGGACGATTTGATCGGGGTTCCGCAGATAGATCACGAAGCCGCTTTCGAAGAAGGGCTGAAGCTGATTCTTGATGGCCTCGCCGCACGAGTGGAGCGCCGATCAACGAGGGCGACCATCGACCATCAGATGCTGATCTGATTCAACGCGTCGCCTTCTTGACGCCGTTGCTCGAAGGGTTTGTCAGGATAGCGCTCGTTACAATGTGAGCAAGATGATCGGCCCGCGGCGCGAATGAGGGTAGGTCGACGAGCCAGCCGAGCGCCGACATTAGGCCGAACAGGTCGTCCCCATTCATATCGGTGCGCGCTGTACCTTCGGCCTGAGCACGGAGCAGTAGTCGCGTGCTCGCCGAATGCACCGCTGCGCATGAAGCATAAAGAGCGGAGTCCGGGTTCGTGTGGGCGGCCGCCATCAGGGCGACAACGCCCCTATAGCTTTGGGCGAATGCCATCCATTCGCGAAACCAGGACACGAGCGCTTCCTCAGGTGAATTAGACGTTTCGAGTTCGTCTGCTTTCTGCGTCAGTGCGTCCAGATTTGTACACAGCAACGCTTCGAACAAGGCTTCTCGCGTCGGAAAATGACGAAGCAGCGTGGCCAACCCGACGCCGGCCCGGCGGGCGATATCGCGCATCGACGCATCTGCACCATGCTCGGTGACGACCTCACGCGCGACCGTGAGGATATGGCTGTAATTTTTTCTGGCGTCAGCTCGCATGGTTTTCCTTGATAAACGGATCAGTGAACCATATATATGGATCAGTGGTTCGGATCCGTAAGCCAGAATCCGGATCGGTGATCCATAAGATACAGCGCGCCGTACCATTTAGAAAGTGCGAGCACCATCCAATTCACGAGGATATTGCACATGAGCACTATCAGCATCATCGGGTCAGGCGGAATGGCCGCAGCGATCGGAGGCCTTGCCGCCAAGGCCGGACACACCGTCGAGGTGATGAGTCGCGACGCCGCCAAGGCGCGGGCGCGGGCCGAGCAGATTGGAGCTGGCGCGACGACAGGAGTGTTCGCAGCAGCCCCGGCCGGGGACATTGTCGTCCTCGCGGTTCCTTATTCGGCGGTTCTCGACGTGGTGAAGCAGTACGGCGAAGCGCTGGCAGGCAAACTCCTCGTCGACATCACCAACCCCGTCGGCTCCGACCTAAAGAGCTTTGTGACCCCTGAGGACAGTTTCGGCGCGCGGGAGATCATGAAGGCCGCACCTTCGGACGCCGTTGTCGTCAAGGCGTTCAACACCCTGTTTTCCCGCGTCCTGGCGGCGGGTCCAGTCGAGGGTCGCCCCTTGGACGTGTTCATCGCCGGGGACGACGCGCAGGCGAAGGCGCGCGTCTCGGCGTTCATCGAGAGCCTCGGATTGCGTCCGATGGATACCGGACAGCTGTCCATGGCGCCGACGCTTGAGCACGCCTGCCTGCTGTCGCTCGGGCTTCTCGCCCACTCCGTCAAACACACCAACTTCTCGATCGGCGTCAGCCTCCTCGGCTGAGGACACGCGCCATCCCTTCTCGCATCCCATCACCCACAAGGAGCAGTATCATGCACGTATTCGTTACCGGCGGGACCGGCCATTCCGGTCCGTATATCATTTCCGACCTCATTGCAGCCGGTCACGAGGTTACTGCGCTTGCCCGGTCGGACAAGTCCGCAGAGGCGGTGTCCGCGCTTGGCGCCAAAGTGCGTCGCGGCGACCTCGATGATCTCGACGGGCTAAAAGCGGCGGCCGCAGACTCCGACGGCGTCATCCACGTTGCGCACCGGCAAGACCTGCTTCCCACCGGAGGCCTCGACGCGGTGGCTGCCGCGGAGCAAAAGATCATGCTCGCATACGGTGAGGCTCTGAAGGGGACCGGAAAGCCGCTGGTCACATCGGGGAGCATCGGCTCGCCGGGTTGGGAACATCTCGGCCGCCCAGCCACCGAGGAGGATCCCACCCTCTCTGGCGGCGAGAAGTTCAAGGGCACCTTGCGAGTTCGTAACATCGTCGAAACGACCGTGCTCGGTTTCGCTGAGCAAGGCGTGCGCTCTTCGGTCGTACGGATTCCGACGATCATGCACAGCACGAGCGACAATGCCGGTTTCCTCCCGATACTGATCGGGCTTGCGAAGGAGAAGGGCGTCGTCGGATATCCCGGCGACGGCAAGAACAATTGGTCGGCCGTGCACGCCCGCGACTTGGCCGCCATGTTCCGTCTGGCGCTGGAGAAGAGCCCCGCCGGCAGGAATTGGCATGCGGTTGCCGACGAGGCTATTCCGTTCCGCAAAATTGCCGAAGCCATCAGCAGCCGCTTGAACCTGCCGGCCGTGCCGATTCCGGCGGACGAGCTGATGCTGCCGGGCTTTTTCGGGTTCCTCGCGAATCTGGTCAAGCTGGACGTCGCCGCGTCCAGCGCCATCACCCGCCAGACCCTCGGCTGGGACCCCACTCAGCCCGGCCTGCTCGAAGACCTAGACAACGGCCATTACTTCCCGGCCGGCTGACCCGCTCAGAGACTACCAGCAATACCCAACTCTTTAGGAGACTGCACATGAGCACTATCACCATCATTGGTTCAGGCGGCATGGCCGCGGCGATCGCGGGCCGTACCGCCAAGGCTGGACATACCGTCGAGGTTGTCAGCCGCGACTCCGTCAAGGCGCGGGCGCTGGCCGACCAGCTGGCGGTCGGAGCGACCACAGGGACGTACGGCGCCGCGCCTGCGGGCGACATTGTCATCCTCGCAGTGCCGTACGCCAGTGCGGCGGCGGTGGTGGCCGAATACGGGGACGCGCTCGACGGCAAGGTGATCATCGACATCACCAACCCGATCTCCCCCAACGCCACAGGCCTCGTCACCCCCCACGGCAGTTCTGGTGCACAGGAGATCGCTAAGGGCCTCCCCGCCGGTGCGCATGTCGTGAAGGCGTTCAACACGCTCTTCGGCCACGTACTTGCTCGGGGTGGACGCCTTGACGCGTTCATCGCAGCCGACGATCCGGAGGCCAAGGCGCGCGTCTCGACCTTCACCGACAGTCTCGGGCTGCGTCCATTCGATATCGGCGGCCTGCACATGGCCCAGACGCTCGAGGCGCTCGGCTTGATGCTGATCGGCCTGGCCAAAAACGGCGCCGGCACCTGGGACATCGCTCTCAACGTCGATCTCCTCTGAGCCGCCGACACCACGCCCTCATCGGCAGGTCCACAACACCACTGGGAGCAAGTCATCTCTCACGTCGTTCTCATCAACCAACTCCAGTGGAGTTGTCTGTCGACGGCGGCTTCCGAAAAGCCGCAGGCTATGCTCCTGGTCCGGTCACCACCGGACGGTCTTCCCGTCCCGGTCGAGATATTCGAGGCCCGGCTTGCCTTGCTGCGAGATCAGCACGTCTACGACCTTGCTGGTGCGATAGGCTTCATGCCGGCCATTCGCCTATGCTGCCTTGGCCTGACGACATCACGCCGTCCGCCCTCACGTGATCCTGCAACCCCTCGATTACGCGCATCGGGCCGAGTGCATTCGTCACCAGCACGCGCGCAAACTCTTCGGTGGCGATATCGGCGACCCGCTCGCCATGCCCCTTACCTTCTCCGGAGTTAGGACCTCCGACAGGATAGGCCACTCAGACAGGGGCAGGTCCTGCGAGGTGCGGAGCCGGTTCGCAATACTCAATCAGCAATTCGGTGAGGACCCGTATCTTCCGTGCGGGATGCTGACCTGGCGGGCGGATGACATAGGCCCCGGCCGGAGGTGGCGGATGACGCGTCATGACCGGCATGAGCACACCGGAAGCTATATATTCATGGGTAAGGCAATCGGGCAGGTAAGCGATGCCGAGTCCCGCTGTCGCGGCGGCAACGAGAGCTATGCCGTTGTCGGCCTTGAAGCGACCCTGCGGACGAACCGTGATGATCTTGTCGCCATCCATGAGTTGCCAGGCTTCGGTGCCCTGCATGAGGGCCTCATGAGCGACGAGTTCCTCCGGCGTTTCGGGCGATCCATGCGCCTTGATATAGTCCGGGCTCGCGACGAGCTTCCCATAAATCGGTCCGACGCGCCTTGCGACCAGGTTGGAGTCCTGGAGATAGCCAACTCGTATCGCGCAATCGTATCCCTCCGTGATGAGATCGACGAAGCGATCACTGTAGCAGGTGTGGATTTGGAGCCGGGGGTGGCGTCGCGCCATTTCCGTGAGGATGGGAGCGAAGTGGGTCGGTCCGAAGGAAAGCGGCACGGCAACCCGCAAGCGGCCACGAAGGTCACCGGCGGGCAGGATTGTTTCCTTGGCAACGTCGATCTCGGCGCAAACTCTGGCTGCATAGTCTCGGAAAGTGGCGCCGGCTTCGGTGAGAGCGGCGCCCCGGGTCGTTCGTGCAAGCAACTGGACGCCAAGTTCCGCTTCAAGCCGGATTAGCCGACGACTGACGATCGACTTGGAGACGCCGAGCCGGAGCGCAGCCGCGGAAACGCCTCCAGCATCGGCAACTTCTACGAAGGTCTGCAGCTCTTCAATGTCCAAATCAGCGTTCCTCATTTCGCGACACAGCTTATCGCCAAAGGGGACTACCGCAACTTGGATAGGAACGGCAATAGTCCTTGCGGGCAACGTGCCCCTGGCACATGTCTCTGAAAAACCAATGCCGCTCACACGGCAGCAAAGGATGTAACAATGACCTTTCGTAATGGCCTTGCTTCGCTTCTTCGTCCCGAAGATTCAGTACTCGTTCTGATCGACCACCAGCCCTACCAGCTCACCAATCTAAACAGCCACGACCCGCAGGCTGTCGTCAACAATGTGACCGCGCTGGCAAAGCTGGCAAAGGCTTTCAATGTTCCGACGATCCTCACCAGCGTGATCGCGGATCGCGGTGGCAAGCTTTTCAAGCAAATCACTGACGTCTTCCCAGGGCAGGAAGTGATCGACCGGACCTGGGTGAATACCTGGGAGGACGAGAAAGTGGTGGACCTGGTCAAGGCGACCGGCCGCAAGCAATTGATCATCGCAGGCCTATGGACCGAAGTTTGCGTAGCGATGCCAGCGATTCAGGCTGCCGGCGAAGGCTGGGACGTGACCGTAATTACCGACGCATCGGGCGGAAGTTCAACCGAGTCTCACCAGGTCGCCATACAGCGGATGATTGCGGCCGGCGTCAACATGATGACCTGGATGGCTCTGGCTGGCGAATGGCAGCGTGACTGGGCTCGCACCGAGCATGTCGAAGAGCTGACCGAAGTGCTCATCTCGCACATGAGCGGCAGCGGCATCGCATATCTCTGGGAGCAGCAGCTGCTCAATACGCCGGTGCCGAGCAACGCAGGATGATCTGAGCGGGGGTGACGAAAGACTTGAGCGATCCGGCGCCAACACGCTGGCTGCATATCGAGTTGCGTCATCCCCGCTTCACAAGATGGCCGCCCATGCCTGAATGCAGGGCGGCCGGCATGATCAACGACCATTTCCTCCAGCGCTACCCGCGACTGCAGCCGGCTCAGCCCGGCTATCCATCGCCCAGGCCGTTTGCGGTCACTCGGTCACCGGATCGCGTCTCCGATGATCCTCCCCAGCGCAACAAGGCGCTCGTGATCAAGGCGATGACCTCGCTATTCCAACGTCATGATGCGTCGGCAGTGGAGTTCCTCTACGCGACGGATTATATCCAACACAATCCCAACATTCTCCAAGGTCGCGAGGCGCTGAAGGCGCTTGTTGCTGCACTGTCGAAGGACGTCTATTACGAGCCCGGCCTGATGGTCGCGGAAGGTGCGAGAAATTTGTTACCTTCGATCGCAAATTCATAAAGGCGGCACGTGCTGCCGGTTATCAAAACGTACAGGACGCCTGATTTATGCTTCGCAGCCTCTATAACTGGACGATGGCGCTCAGCGCCCGCAAATCCGCGGCGGTATGGCTTGCCGTCATCGCCTTCGTCGAAAGCTCCGTCTTCCTGGTGCCGGCCGACGTGCTGTTCCTGCCGATGGCGCTTGCTCGGCCGGAGCGTGCCTGGCGCTACGCACTGATCGCCACGGTCTTTTCCGTGCTCGGCGGCATTGCCGGCTGGGGCATCGGTTATTTCGCCTTCGATGCGCTTGCCGAACCGATCCTGCAGTTCTGGGGTAAGCTCGACACCTTCAACGAGCTCAAGGCCGGCATCACTTATGAAGCCGTGGTGCTGATGCTGGTAACGTCAGGTTTCGCGCATCTGCCGCCGATCAAGGTCGTGACGATCCTTTCCGGCGTGGCACATATCAACCTCGGCCTGTTCGTGATATCGGCGATCGTCACCCGCGGCGCCCGCTTCTTTCTGCTCGCCTGGCTGCTGCGCCGTTACGGCGAAGACATCCGCCATTTCATCGAGAAGCGGCTGGGGCTGATCGCAATGGCGGTGGCGGCGGTGCTGATCGCCGCCTATGTCACTTACAAATTCCTGACGCATTGAGGCGTTCAACGTCTCTTGCCTCTGCCCCGGAAGCGCCGGGGTCACGCGTCAGCGGGCAAAATAGCGTAGCTCGTCGCCCTTGCGCCCATCGAAATAAGGCGCTTGCCAGCCGTCGTCGGTGTGGAGAAAACCATGCCCGATCGAGGCTTTCGGCGGAGTTGCACCGGTCAGCAGAACCTTTCTGCGCTGCTCCTCGAGGACAGCCCGGTAGCGGTAATGGTCCTGGACGTCGAGGACATGCACCGCATAGGCTGCCGCGAGCTGCGGGGCGCCCCTAATGATCAGCATGTTCTCATCATTGGCATAGGATGCCTTGAACCCGAGATTGTGACTGCCGGTGATCACGACGCAATCGGTCTGCGACAGCGGATCGATCACCACGATCTTGTCATGTATGATCGCAGTCCCCGCTGTCAGCAGTTCACGCTGGAAATCCCCGATCAGGTCGCGGATGGCGCTCGCCCTCACCATCATCACGCGGGGTGCACCTTTCAATTGATAGATGGAAGGCGCCGGCGCCTTGGTAGCCCCGTCTTCCTCGTCGGCGTCGTCTTCCCGGACCGGAATTTCGTAATTGGGCATCGCCTGTGGCGCGCTGATGGCTCCAAGCACGAGCAGGTCGGGTTTCTCGGCCGCGATCTTCACCGCCTCGCCGATGATGCTGTTGCGGCCCTGCTGGGCCGGATAGAAACTCAGGAACAGCAAGGCCTGTTTGGCGCCCCGCATCAGGTCGAAGACGTCCTGCATATCCGGAGGCGTCGCCGGATTCTGGCGCGGAACGCTGACCTTGGACATGTTGGGCGAGAACCAGGCTGTCACCTTCGCCGATGGGGCCACCGAAGCAATATCGAGAGGATGCGGGGTCGCCCCATCCGCACGCAGCTGAGGCCCCTGATCGACATTGTTCGGCTTGCTCAGCGGAGCCGGCTCCGGAATCACGTCGGCCAAAAGGCGCTGCCAATAGCCGAGATAGACCTCGGCGAGCTTCATGTCCTCGATCATCACCGCATTGTTCGTCTGGCCGCAAAGACCGGTCGACGTCCAGTTGGTGCTGCCGGTCAGCACGGTAATGGGCTCGCCCGTCCTGGAGACCAGCACGCCGAACTTGTTATGGCCGATATGTTTGCTGTTGTTGAACATCCGGTTCTGCAGACGGTCGCCAAGCTTGGCCCGCAATCTGCCGCGTGCAGCCTCGTTGGTCGTATCCCAGGTCTTGCCGTCTTTCGACTTGCCGGCAGTCGAAAGGATCAGGTGGATGCGGGCATGGTGGGTATCGATGAGGTCGATCAGTTCCTCGTCGTGAAGTTCGTAGAGCGCCAGATAGATATCCGCGTCCAGTTTCTCCGCCAGATCGAAGAAACCTTTGACCGTCTTCAGCGCATCGCCGCCCAGGAACCATCGCAGGGGATCGCGTCTGTCGGCGATGCGTCTGAGAACCTCGCTTTTCGATGGCGTCTTGCCATCGGGGGTCTTCAATTGCTTCCTCAGATTCTGGGTCGACAGGATGCCGTTGTTGAACGCCACCGTGGCCTTGCCAAAGCGGCCGGTCACCAGCAGTTCATCGGTCAGAACGGGCTCCCCGCAGAAGAAGAGGGGTATCGGGTCACCTTTGTATCGGGGCTTTCCGGCATCGTCGAGAAAGGTCGCGGTCGCCGAAGGCGGCACAGGCAGGCGTCCCGGACCGGCCAAGCCTAACGGCACGACCTCGTAGCGGACTTTGAATTCCCCTTCCCGCAGTACCGTCTCGTTGCGGCTGCGGCGAAGCGTAAGATCGCGCCAGGAAAATTTCTGAATGGGCCAGACGCTGGTATCCTGCTCCTCGCCCCTCGGATTGGACTGCGTGTCGAAAGCGACCCATGCGGGCAGGACACGCCTTGCAACTTCGTTGCCGGCAAGATCGAAGTGGATCCGGGTTATCATGAACCCGAGACAATCCTTGATGATCCCATCAGTCCGCCAAGCAAGATAGCCGACTTCGTTGTTGCACCACGCATTCGCCTTGACGATCCTGGACATGGCCATCCCCTACCCTCTGACCATTTCCTAGCAGATCAAATTCGCAGGAATATTACAATCGCAAATCCATGCGCCGTTTTTATACCCGCCTTGATAGATGCCCGTGGAAGGGACGTGTCAGAACCCCATCGATTGCTGCGCCGGCTCCGGCGGTGTCAGGCGCACACCCTCGAGCTCCAGCATGCGGGATTTCGAAGTCGAGCCGCCGGGAGCCGAGAAGCCGCCTATCTTGCCGCCGGCGGCGAGTACGCGGTGACACGGAATGATCAGAGCCACCGGGTTCTTCGCCATTGCCTGGCCGACATCGCGGGCGGCCTCGGGACCGGCGCCGAGCTGCTTGGCAATCGCCCCATAGGTCGTCGTATACCCCCAGCCGATCCCGCGGGCGGCAGCATAGATCTGCTTGAAGAAGTCGTCCTGGCCATCAAGATCCAGCCTGACCTTCGAGAAATCGACTTCCTCGCCCGCAAAATACCGCTTCACGGCGTCGACAGCTTCGAGCACCTCGGCCGGAGGCGTGCCCGGCTCAGCCTCCGGCAGCCGGCGCCGCAGCAGCTTTTCGGTCGAATCCGCGCTTTTGGTCGGGAGCTGGAACCGAGTGATGCCGACATCATTCCAGGCGATGCCGCAGAAGCCGCCGGCAGTTTCAAAAATCAGGTATTGATGCATTGTCATGAGGAAACCTCCGCATTGCGATTGACCTTAAAATCGTGCCTTAGGCCCAAGGATTCAACCCGTTTCTTGCCTGCAGGGGCGAAGTTCTCGCAGAACTGTCGGTTGAAGTTCCCTGGCCGCTCCTTAAATTTTCCGCCATGAGCGGATCGCAAGCATTGCTGGAAAAGCGCGCCTGACCGCGGAGAGGCTGCATACGCCTCCCGGCGGCGGACGCTTTGCGATATCGCGCCTGGCGCTCGGGCTTTTTCTCATCGATCAGGACCGCCACCGGATCGCCGTCGGCTCTGACAAACGGCAACATGTGCCTCTGAAAGCCGGCGAAGGCTGGATCCTGCCGGCGGGTGCGACGGGTATTTGCGAATATGACGAGGCGCTGTCTTTCCTCAGACTTGAGGTGCCCGAAAACCTGCTCGCCGATGTGAGCTTCGAACGTCATTCGGATTTCAGGCCGCTCATGTATCAGGTCCCCTATTACACGGAGGCCAATCGCGGCCTTATCCCGCAATATGACAACCGCTTCAACCTCGCCTCCTGGGAGCCGTGGCTGACCTATGATTCCGTTTCTCTCGGGGCAAAGCTCGACAAGCCGACCTTGATCGTTCATTCGGAGGGAGCTGCCGTGCCGCAGGGTGCGCATGCGTTTTACGCGCTGCTGCCGGGCGAGAAATCGGAACTCTGGCTCGACGGTTTCAGTCAGTTCGACTTCTACGACCGATCGGAGCCGGTGACAATCGCGGCGGACGCAGCGGCGGCGCATTTCACCCGCGTCAACGCGTCTCGGCAGATCGATCCCGAGGACCGTGCGGCGATCATCGACACGATCACCGATATCGCCGCCGGCGCCGACCGGCATCAATGGGACCGGGTACGTCGCGCCTTCGCCGACGAGGTGACGCTTGACTATACAAGCCTTTGGGGCGGCAAGCCGATTGCCCAACCGGCCGATGAGGTGATCCGGCAATGGTCCGGTTTTCTGCCGGGTTTCGACGAGACGCGGCATCTCGTGACCAATCATACGATCACGGGCTTACAAGGCGAGAAGGCGACCGCCGAGGCCGATTTCCAGGCGACCCATCGCATCGGAACCGATCTCTGGGTGCTGATCGGCCGTTACCACTACGAGCTCGCCAAGGTTAACGGCGGCTGGAAAATTTCCGCCCTGACCATGACCGCGACCCACGAGACCGGCGACAGGGCGCTCACTCAGCGCGCCGCCGAACGCGCGCCGAAAACCCGCTGAACCTCGAGGAGGAACCCATGTTCAAAACCGTCGTTCGAGCCCTCCTCGTCTTTGCCACGCTTTCATCAGGAGTACCCGTCATGGCAGCCAGCCCCGAACAGAACCGCAAGGTCATCACCGATTATTATGCCGCCTACGGCACCGGCGACATGACCAAGGTCGCGTCCTTCTTCGCCGATGATATCGAATGGCATATCCCGGGCCACCATCCGCTTGCCGGCACCAAGCGCGGCAAAGCGGAAGTCGCCGCCTTCTTCCAGCAGCTCGGAAAGGCAGGCTTCCGCGCCGAACTCATCGCGCTAATGGCAGACGAAAACTGGGTGATCGACATGCATCGCGGCTGGTCGAACCGCGAGGGCGCCAATGTTGATACCGTCTGGGTACTGGCCTTCCGTATCGAGGACGGAAAGATCAAGGAAGCCCGCAACTTCTCCTATGACCAGGCGGCCGCCGACAGCTTCTTCTGGCAGGCTTATCCGCTAAAGCCGGTGCCGGAGCGGCTCGCAAATTAACCATGATTGCAATTGTTCCGTATTTGTTCTTTACTCATCCACGGAGTCCCGCTAAATTTCATTCAACGGCATGAGGTCGCATTACTATGACGGTAGCAAGATGAGCTTGCGCAAGCACGCTAGCCAGCTCTCGTTCCCCTTTGGCGAGAGCTGGCAGCTACCAAACCGGCCTGCACGACGGAAGAGCAAGCTGATGCTCGTGCTCAAGCCTTCCGCTCCTCTTGGTCTCATCATGCATGGCGATGCCATGCTTCATGCGGCGAACCAGAACACCCGCGATGCCTATCCGGCCGATCTTCTTCATATGAGCCTGCTTTGCATGGAAGAGTTCGATGAGCTTCCCCTGGCGCTTATCGAAGCAACCAGGATGGTCATGGCCGGTATCCAGGCAAGACCTATTCCGATCACGCTCGACAGCAGCGGCCTCTTCGGAGGCAGGCGTCATCTCGCCCTGTATCGCGCCAGGGGCAATCCGATTGTCAACCAGTTCGCGCAGATGCTGCGTCATGCCCTCGCTCGCCACAACCTTCCGAATGTCTGGATGGCGGACGCCGCCCCGCATGTGACGCTGATCTATGGCTGCGGCCGAATTGAACCCATGCCTATCGAGCGGAACTACGCCTGGATCGCCGGGGAATTCATGCTGGTCTACAGCCATTATGGCGAAACCCGGCACGAGGAATTCGGGAGATGGAGTTTCGATCCGAATGCCCCTGCTTATCCGATGCGGCCAGAACAGCTCCGCATGACGATCTGACGGAAAAGAATTTCACGAACATGTCGGGCCGACGGGAGCGCGGGCGTCCAGTGGCCGGTCACCATTACCAGGAGAGAGCAATTGATCATCCAGAAACATAAAATCGTGCCCCATCTCTGGTTCGAGAACAACGCCGAAGAAGCGGTCAATTTCTACGTCTCGATATTCGACAATTCGAGGATCACCGATGTCTCGCGCTTTGGCGACGCCGGCCCTGGCTTGAAAGGTTCGGTGATGGCGATGGGCTTCGAGCTCGAAGGCCAGAGCTTTGCGGCGATCAACGGCGGACCCTTGGCAAAGTTCAACGGTGCGGTTTCCTTCCTTGTCCATTGCGAGACGCAGGATGAGATCGACCATTATTACGGCAAGCTCGTCGAAGGTGGCCAGCAGCAGCCCTGCGGATGGCTGACGGACCGTTACGGCCTCGTCTGGCAGGTCAACTATGCCAGGATGGCGACAATGCTGACGGATAGCGACAACGCCCGGGCCAGTCGTGTCATGCAGGCCATGTTCTCGATGAAAAAGATCGAAATTGCCAAACTGGACGCTGCCTACGCGGGGTGACGCAACGCCACCTGCCGATATCAGACCTTGATCGCGAGGCGCAGCCCACCCCAGTGACGCCCGTTGACGGTGATCGGAGCGGAAATGTCCTTCATCAGCACGAATTGACCGCCACCCATGTCTCGACGGTAGGTCTGCAGCAGGAAAGGTTCCTTGTTGCGGCCAGCCGCCAGGCCCACACGGTCATTGAAGATGCGCCGGTTGCGGCAGTTGGCGGTATTCCAGGTTACGTCGCCGGGACGCTGGCGCTGCGAAAATTTTCGATTGTGGGTCGGCAGATAGCCGTTTTCATCGATGGCAGCACAGAATGCCACCTGCGGGTTGCTTTCGGCTGCCTGTTCCTGGATCGGCGGCAGGACGGCGTCGGTGAATTCCGTAAAGCGCGTCATGTACTGGACGGGATCGCTGCCGGGGATCGCTGCGTATTGCCGATCGAACAAAGCGCCAAGATCGATGCGGCCGGATTTGACGGCCGCCTCGAAGACAGATGAAACCTCGGCGGCATAGGCCATCACCGCGCGGATATGGGGGCTGTCCGGCGTCTCTATGCCGGCACTCGCCGTCGTCTGGATCATCCGCTCGGAAATCGTCACCACCTCGCCGACGCGCGACGAGGTCTGCTGCAGCTGGTCGTTGGATTTCAGGATCGCGCTTGCGGCAGAAGCGATCGAAGATGCGAACTCGCCGCATTGCCGGTCGACGGTCTCGGTGGTCCCGGCAAGCGAAGACGCGTTGTCGAGGATCTGGGTCATGACGCCTTCGACGCCCTTGAATGAACCCTGGACCTTCATCGCAGTCGTCTTGACGCCCTCGGCCGACTGGCTGGCGCCTTCGCCGGCCGCCACCAGCCGGTCGATGCGGCTGTTCAGTTGATCGAGCGTGACCTGGATCGAACTTGTGGTCTGGGAAGTCTGGAGCGAAAGCGCCCGCACTTCCGCGGCGACAACGGCAAAACCCTTGCCGGCTTCGCCAGCACGGGCCGCTTCGATCGCGGCATTCAATGCCAGGAGGTTCGTCTGCCGGGCAATCATGCCGATCGCGTCCGCCAAACGTCCGACGTCTCCGAGCGCTGTGGAAAACAGCTTGATCTCGGCGCCGATTTCCTGCGAGGCATGCACCATGTGGTCGATCGCCGTGATCGAGCCGGAAAGCTGCTCAGCCTGCTCGCCGAGCACCTTGCGAGCGTTCGCCGTCAGCTTGTCAGATTCCTGGAGGGAACGGGCAACATGGCCATTGGCGTCCGCGATCGATTGAGCGGACTGGGTCAGGCGACCAAGCAACTTCGCGTGTTCCGAGGACTGCGTCGCCGTATCCTGGATGGCACCGGCGATATCGACCAGATGAAGGCCAAGCGCGGACGCCTCGTTTGCGAGTTTGGCGACGGATCGCTTTAACGCCTCGCCGTCGACAGCCATAGGCTCCGACGGTGCCTCTTCCCTGATAATCAGCCCGACCAAATCCACATCTCCCGGAATATTAGGGGATCATAGGATATCTATGGTTAACGGACAGTTGCCGCGGGTATCTCGCAAAGACGTATACTTTAGGCTGAGATACGACACCCCTCCCGGCCGGATAAGGCCGGAAAGACGGATTAGCCGAGACGATCGAAAGCCTTCGGATCGATGCCGAGGGTGGTCAGGTCGACGTTGCTCGGACGGCGATGATTTTCAACGGCAGCCGAAACCGAAATTGCGGCGCTCATAACTGCAAAGGCGCGGCCAATGGCGCTGCCACGGGTCTTCTTCTGTGCGGACATGTGAAACTCTCCTTTTCGTTCTGCTAAAATATGATGTCTGTGCTGTTTTTGTGCAATGCACAACGAAACAGGGGAGCCATGCAACTGTCACATAACAACCGTTAACCACGCCAGATGGCTTGCATGGCGTGGGTTGCGCTTGGTATCGGTCAGGCCCGGACTGAAGAGGCTTCGATGACAATCACGATCTACGGCATCAAGAACTGCGATACGATGAAGAAGGCGCTCGACTGGCTCGACCGCAAGGGCGTCACCTACGCTTTTCACGATTACAAGGCCGAAGGGATCGACCGGGCACATCTCGATACCTGGACGGACCGCGCCGGCTGGGAAATCGTGCTCAACCGCGCCGGCACCACGTTCAAGAAACTCGACGAAACCGACAAGGCAGACCTCAACCGGGAGAAGGCGATCGCCCTGATGCTTGCCCAACCTTCGATGATCAAACGGCCGGTGCTGGAGGCGGACGGAAAGCTGATCGTCGGCTTCAAGCCGGAGATTTACGAAGAAGCCTTTTCCGAGATCTGAATCCAGGATCCGAGCCATGTCCAAGACAACCCGCGCCACCCAGATGCTCGAAAAGGCCGGTATCGCCTTTGCCACCGTCACCTATGACTACGATCCGAACGCAGACCGGATCGGGATGCAGGCGGCGGAGGCGATCGGCGAGGAGCCGCGCCGTGTTCTGAAGACACTGATGGCGGAAGTGGACGGCAAGGCGGTCTGCGTCGTGGTGCCGTCGGACCGCGAGGTCGCGATGAAGAAGCTTGCGGCGGCATTCGGCGGTAAGTCGGCGAACATGATGAAGCCCGCCGATGCGGAACGGGCAACCGGCTATCATGTCGGCGGCATCAGCCCCTTCGGCCAGAAGAAGCTCGTGCCGACCGCGATCGAGATCACCGCGCTCGACGAGCCGCATGTTTTCATCAACGGCGGCCAGCGCGGACTGCAGGTGCGGCTCGACCCGAAAGCGGCTCGCGACGCACTGAAGGCGGTCGCAGCACCGCTGGTGGCATGATGGCGATCATGAGTGAAATGACCTCGACTCTTCGAATTCTCGAGCCCTATCCAGGCATCTTTGCCTATTACGATGGCCGGGTGCCTGGCAAACGGCTGCATGCGAAAACCGCAAACTGGCTGGACGACGGCGCCTATTCGCTCGGCGTCGCATCCTATGCAATCGTCGATCAGGGCGAGGCGCTGGTCTATGACACCCATATCTCGCTCAGTCACGCCAAGGCGATCCGCACCCATCTGGAAGGGCTCGGCGTCAAGAAGATCCGCGTCGTGCTCAGCCACTGGCACAAGGATCATATTGCCGGAAACGCGATCTTTTCCGATTGCGAAATCATCGCGCTGACGCTGACGGCCGAGAAGCTGAAAGAAAATCGCGAGAAGATCGAAAGCGCCGATCCACCGATCTCACCTCTCATCATGCCGACGACGCTGTTCGATGGCCAGTTCGATCTGACGGTCGGCCGCCGTCGGATCGAACTGCATCATTTCGCCATCCACAGCGCCGACGGAAATGTGATCTGGCTGCCGCAAGAACGGCTTCTGCTGGCCGGCGACACGCTGGAAGACACTGTCACCTATATTTCGGAAGCGGCCGAGATCGGTACGCATATCGGCGAACTCGCGCGGATGGCCTCCTGGCCGATCGCAAAAATCCTGCCGGCGCATGGCGATGCGGAGCGCATCGCGGCCGGTGGTTATGGGTCGGACCTGATCGATGCCAACCGCGCCTATCTGCGCCGCATGGCGGGCGCGATTGCCGCTGGCCAGGACATCGATCCCTCGCTGAAATCGCTCGTCGCAGAAGAGATCGCCTCGGGCGCCGTGCTTCACTTCGCGCCTTACGAAGAGGTTCATGCCAGCAACATTGCCGCGGTCAAGGCGGCGCTGCAGCACTGACCGGCCAGACGAACCGGCCGGATCAAACCATCACGGCCATTTCGCCGACCATTGCTTGAGGGCGGCAAGCGCCGGTGCCGGCCATCTGCGGACCGCCGGACGCAGGATGATCTTCTTTCCCATCGGCTTCCAGGCGAGATACAGCTTTCTCGCCGAAATATCGGCGGCGACCAACGCCTCTGCCTCGGTGCACATATGCGGCATGCAGGCTTCGCCAATATAAAAACCGTTCTTGAACGCTCCGCTGCCGGGTCCGGTGATGGAGCTCTCGAATTCCTGTCGATGCTCGCCAAGCATGGCGTTTGCCGTTTCGGCAATCGGGCCTATGCCGAGAAGTTCGGAAGGGTGCCCCGCCTTTTTCATGTCATCCCAGCCCATCGTCGCATTCGGCTGGAAGGCGACCTTGCCTGCCTCGGCGAAACCTTTTCCGGGCGTCCAGGTCCAGCGCAGGCTCGGCTGCCCGGGGATGGCTTCGGTTGCAAGCAGAAGGTGATCGCCCTCTGCCGCAATCGAAGCCGCGGCCCGGCAATCGTCCATCGGCTCGTCGACGCGCGGCTCTCCGCCCGGCGGAAACGAGACGACCAAGGGCGAACCCGGGCAGGCATTGCCGCCATCCGAACTGACCACGACGACAAACGGCACATCTGCGACCAGACCGACATTTTCGATCAGCAGGAACCGGTTGGAATGGACCTGCCTGCCGTCGATCGTCAGTTTCTCCTCATCGTCATCGGATGCGATGGCCACCTGATGGTCGAACATGGTCGCTGCAAAGTCTGCCGAGAGACTGACGGAGGCCGAGGCGCCGAAGAGAACGGCGTATAACAAGGCGGTTTTCATGAACATCGATCCCTGAGCTTCAATTTTGCCCCAAACCTCTTTAAGTCTCGTCGATGACAGAAATCAGGTGAGGTCTCTCATGACAATCGTGCCGAATTTTCAAACCGTCGTCGATCCTCAAAAGCTCGAAAAGCTGGCGGAAGTGGCCATCAAGGTGGGCTTGCGCCTCGAGAAGGGGCAGGATCTGGTGATCACGGCACCGATCGCCGCCCTGCCGCTCGTGCGGCTGATCACCAAACACGCCTATATGGCCGGCGCCGGCATCGTCACGACCTTTTATTCCGACGAGGAAACGACGGTGGCGCGCTACGAATATGCGCCAGACGGCAGCTTCGACAAGGCATCCGGCTGGCTCTATGACGGCATGGCCCAAGCCTATGCCAATGGCGCCGCACGACTTGCCATTTCCGGCGACAATCCGATGATGCTCTCCGGCCAGGATCCGGCCAAGGTGGCGCGCGCCAACAAGGCCAATTCCATGGCCTACAAACCCGCCTTGGAAAAAATCGCCAATTTCGACATCAACTGGAACATCGTTTCCTATCCCAATCCGTCGTGGGCGCGCCAGGTCTTCCCGGACGTTCCGGAAGACGTGGCGGTCGGCAAGCTGGCGGACGCGATCTTCGCTGCCTCGCGCGTCGATCTCGCCGATCCGGTCGCGGCATGGGCCGAACATAACGGCAATCTCAAGAAGCGCTCCACCTGGCTCAACGGCGAGCGCTTTTCCGCGCTCCACTTCACCGGCCCAGGCACCGACCTGACGGTTGGCCTTGCCGACGGCCACGAATGGCATGGCGGCGCGTCCACCGCCAAGAACGGCATTACCTGCAACCCCAACATCCCGACCGAAGAAGTCTTCACCACGCCGCATGCGCTGAAGGTCGAAGGCCATGTCTCCAGCACCAAACCGCTCTCGCACCAGGGCACGCTGATCGACAATATTCAGGTGAAATTCGAAGGCGGCCGGATCGTCGAGGCGAAGGCTTCGAAGGGCGAGGAAGTGCTGAACAAGGTCCTGGATACGGACGAAGGCGCCCGAAGGCTCGGCGAAGTGGCACTGGTGCCGCATTCCTCGCCGATCTCCAGGAGCGGTATCCTGTTCTACAACACCCTGTTCGACGAAAACGCCTCCTGCCACATCGCGCTCGGCCAGTGCTACTCGAAGTGCTTCCTCGACGGTGCATCGCTCAGCCAGGACCAGATCAAGGCACAGGGCGGCAATTCCAGCCTGATCCACATCGACTGGATGATCGGCTCCGACAAGGTCGACATCGACGGCCTGCGCGCCGATGGCACCAAGGTGCCGGTGATGCGTAAGGGCGAGTGGGCCTAAATCCTCAACCTAACATCTGGAGCGCAGCTTTCACGCGCTCCAGGTGCCGCCTGCGCTTCTCATCGGCGGCCCGGTCCATGTCGTGCAGCGCCAGCATGCGGAAATCGACTTTTCTGTTGCAGAAGATCGCGATACCGCGCCTGAGCTGACGACGCACGGGGTCGCCCATATAGAACTTCACGACCCACCAGGGCGAACCTGTGGTCGTGAAGGCACAGAAATGGCGGATGTTGGTGAGCAAGGGCACGATCCTTCCGCCCGCCTTGTCGTGGCGGAAGGCGACACCTGGCGCAAAGACTCGGTCGAAGAAACCCTTAAGCACCGCCGGCAGGTTGAACCACCATTGCGGGAAGACGAATATCAGCGCCTCGGCCTTCTGCAGCCGCGCCACGAGATCCGCCACCTCCGATGTGTCGTAGGGCACATCGAAGTAAGCGCGCCGTTCGTGTTCCGTCAGCCGCGGATCAAAACTCTCCGAATAGAGATCGACCAGGTCCACCGTATGGCCATTCGCCTCCAGCGTCTCGCGTGCCACGCGGGCAACCGAATGCGCAAAGCTTTCCGGCAGCGGATGGGCAAGCACCAGGAGCACATGCATCAGAAGAGCGTGCCCTGTTTTGGCGCGTCTCCGGGCGGCTCCGGTTTCGCCGGCCGCTTCTTGGGCTCAGGCGCCGCAACGGGAGGATCGGCCAGTTCGCCGCCCTCGCCGGTCACCGCTGCAATGCGGCCGTCGGCAAATTCCACGGAGATCGCCTGCCCCTGACCAATGCCGGCAGCGCGTGTCAGCGGCCGGTCGTCCTCGCCGCGCACCACGGCAAAGCCGCGCTTCAGCACGTTCTTGTAGGAGAGCGATTGCAGCACGCGATCCTGCGCTGTGATCGCCGCACGGCTGCGCATCAGCGTGTGCGAGATCGCCGTATCCGCGTGGCGGGCCATCGATGCGAGATGCTGGCGCTCGCGCTGCAGCTGGCCGAGCAGCCTTGCCGGGAGCGCCGAAAGCGATGCGCCGGCTTTGGCAACACGGTTGTTCTCCTTCAGCACTTGCAGTTCCAGGCAGCGGTCGCCGCGCGTCAGCCGGTCGGCCAGCAACTGCCGCTGCTGGGCAAGGCGGTTGGTCAGCAGTTCCAGCCGCAGCCCCGAAGAGGCTCGTTCAAAACTGCGGCGCTTGACCACCGTGGTGCGTTCCAGTCCACGCCCGAGACCGGCCGCCGCTTCGTCGAAGCGCCGGCGCGGCAAGGCCAGCAACTGGTCGAGCGAGGGAAGCGCGCGAACCAGCGCACGAACCGATTGGCGGCTCTGGTCCATCTGGCGGCTGGTGGCGCTGCGAAGGCGAGCTGTGAGATTGGCGACCTGCGCTTCGAGGTCCGCCTTGACCGGCACGGCCATTTCGGCGGCACCGGTCGGCGTCGGTGCGCGGATATCGGCGGCGTGGTCGATCAGCGTCCAGTCGGTCTCATGGCCGACCGCCGAGATCAGCGGGATCTCGCTGTCCGCCGCGGCACGCACAACGGCCTCGTCGTTGAAACTCCAGAGATCTTCGAGACTGCCGCCGCCGCGGGCGACGATCAGCACGTCCGGCCGCCTGATTGGGCCGCCAGGCGCCATCGCATTGAAGCCGCGGATTGCGGCCGCCACCTCGTCGCCCGATCCTTCGCCTTGCACCTTGACGGGCCAGACGATGACATGCACCGGAAAACGGTCGGAGATACGATGCAGGATATCACGGATGACGGCGCCGGTCGGCGAGGTCACGACGCCGATGACCCGCGGCAGGAAGGGCAGAGGCCGCTTGCGGGCCTGGTCGAAAAGTCCTTCGCCGCCGAGCCGGCGCCGACGTTCCTCGAGCAGCGCCATCAGCGCGCCGGCACCCGCCGGCTCCAGGTTCTCGATGACGATCTGGTATTTCGAAGAACCGGGGAAAGTGGTGATCTTGCCCGTGGCGATCACTTCCATGCCCTCTTCCGGGCGGAATTTGATGCGCGGGAAGGTGCCCTTCCAGATCACCGCATCGATCCGGGCGCGATCGTCCTTCAGCGAGAAATAGGCGTGGCCCGAGGAGTGCTGGCCGCGATAACCGGAAATCTCGCCACGTACCCGCACGTGGTCGAACGCATTTTCCACCGTGCGCTTGATCGAGCCGGACAGTTCCGACACCGAAAATTCGGTGAGGTTCGTGGGCGAATCGTTGTCGAGCAAACTGGTCATCCTTCTCTTCTAAAGGAAGAGCGCGGCGATTTCACCAGTTCCAGGCGGCGGAAACGGGGATGATGTGCCCTCAAAAAGAACGTTTCGAATGGCTCTTTCGATGATGCAACAAGGGCCGGCCCCGCGGACGGTTCGTGCCCAAGTATTTGGCGTTGCATCTTTTCTTCTGCCGAAGAAGCCACATTTTCTTCTGCGGAAAGGCCGGAAGCCTGCGGTACAGCGTTTTTTTAAGCCTCGCATTTTCCCCGTGGGAGAGAGGAGAGCGACAATGACGGACAGCGATATTCAAGGAGATTTCGTCCATGCCCGACCGTTTCGCCAATACCCAAGCCTCGCTTTCCGGCCCCGCTTCCTCCGGCTTTGCGATCACGCCCAGCGACAGTGCAGATCTGCCGGAGGCGACGCGCGCTCTTTATGTGGGCACCGGCGGTCACCTGTCCGTACGCATGCTGTCGGGCGAAGTGCTCACACTTTCGAACGTACCGGCCGGCGGCCTGCTCCCGTTGCGGGTGACCCGCGTGTTTGCCACCGGCACGACGGCGGTGGCAATCGCCGGCCTCGTCTGAGGGAAATGGCGGGTGGCGATGCAGCCTAAACCTTTGCTGCTCCGCTTCGAGGACAGGCGGCAGGCCATGTCCGTGCTCGGCGAGATCGGCATTGCGTTCGATACCGTCTCCGGTGACGGCATCATCCGCAAGCCGACAGGCGAAACGGCCGAATTCGAAGGCGAGGTCGTCGCCCTCACCTGCCCGGTCTCGGGCTACCATGTCCGGCTCATCTGGCGAGGAGAACTGCCACGCTCGCTGGCGCCATATCTTGTGGATCGCGACGCTTCTGGCGAATGCCAGAGCCACTGAACATGGCTTAACCGCACCGAATCAGATCGTATCAAAGTCGTCGCGGGCCCTAACGCCCGCCACGCATTGGAACGAAAGCATTTATTAGCACGTTGCTAATACGCTCGTTCCCTTGAGGCAGATGAGGAGATATCCGAGTGCTTTTCCTGACCGCTGCATCGATAGGCATCTGCGTCGGCATGATGCGGTCCGCATTCTCGATCGCTTTAATCGCTGTCATGATCACCGCGACATTCGCGCTTGCGACCGCCATTTCGCCCGGCCCGGCGTCCTATTTCAATCTTCTGATCGCCATTCTCGGCTACAATGCGGGACTGATCGCGTTCCTCACCGGTCTTTTCGCGCTGCAGACCCGCCGCGTGGCGTGAGGGCATTTCATCCTCGCAATCAATTCTTGTCCGGCAGCACCTTGTAGAGGCGAAAGCCACTTTTGCTCGGTTGTCCAAACGGCTGGAGATAATCGGGCACCTGGCCGCGGGCGAGGCTGGCATAGAGTCCGTCCGGCTTGCGCCTGATCAGGCCATCCGTTTGCGGGTCGGTCTTGCAGAAGGCGAGCGCCGTCACGCCGGCACCTCTCAGAAAGGCCTTTGCTTCGCCTGGCTGGGCGAGACCTATGTAGAGTTCGGTCAGCATGCCTTTCTGGTTACGATGATAAGGTGCCGACAGGGCCCTGTGAGGGGTCCAGCGTAGAATATCCGCGCCGCTGTTGGAGGGCGCGGCGATGACGCCCGTGGGCAAGGTGTTCAATGCGGCCATGTCCGCCGGATCACCGCACTCGCCGACTTCGCCGCCGGAAATGCCGGCCCCGGAGAGCGCCCGCATGTCGGCCGCTTGTTTCCAGCCATTGACCGCAAGGAGGCCGCCCAAGGCCCAGACAATCGGCACCGACATCAGCACGGCGCTGATATAGGCAAAGGCGGTGCTGGGGTTCTCGGGATCGGCCGCGGAGGCGCGCCGCAGATCGGTGATCAGCAGCGACAACGGTAGGATGGCCAGCATGTTGGAAAAGAAAGCGCCCCGCACCTGCAGCAGCGCGATCCCCCATGACGCCCCGATCAGCGCCAGCAGCACGAGATGGAGTTCCGTCTCCTCGCGCTTCAGGCTGCGGACAAGGCAGACGACGATCGCAAAGAGCCCGACGGCGTAGAATCCACCGACCATTTCCGGCTCGGTCTGGGCTTCGGCGAAGACCGAGCGTGCTTCCGTGACGCCGTTCAGCCATAGCTCGACCAATAGCGGATCGAGCGTGCCGAGCGGATCGCCGAGGCATTGCGGCGCGATGATGCGGGCCGTCAGCAGCAGCACCCCGCCGGTAACGCCGGCCAAGGCGACACGGAAAGGCCGACTGCGCTGTTTCGGCAGGCTTGCGAGGAGAAAGAGCGCAGCTCCTCCCAGTGCGGAAAGGGCATTGAAGCCGAGCGAAAAGTTATCGCAGGTGACGACCGCATAGGCGCGCGGCGGGATCGTCAGGAAAAAGGCCGCCGAGACGGACAGCGCCAGCGACAGGCCGAAGAAACGGGCCGGCCGGGAAAATGCCGGGCCATGCCAAACCCACTGAAGCGCGACGCACACGCAGACGACAGCAACAAAAGGTGTCGTTTCGACGCCGATCGCCAATGCCAGCGCGCAGGCGATGGCCGCGACGATATAGCTCGATGCTCGCTTCTGCGGATCGACCAGCATCGCGGCGATCCACATGACGATCGTAAGCTGGACGTTGTGATGATCGATGGAACCGGGCTTGAAGCGGACGCAGCCGAGGACGAACAGCGCCCCAAGGCCGAGCGCGATATGCATGGTCGCAACGCCGGCCAGTCTGCGGGCAGCCAGACCAAGCGGCAGGAGAAGAAGCGGCACCAGAAGCAGAGGCCAGATCGTGACGACGACGGCTTCGGCCTTGCCCGGAGTGAGGAAGAGCGAAGACAGCCGGATCAGCAGCGCGATCGGCAGGTCGATCAACCGCGACCAATGCATCAGCGTGCCGTCCTCAAGACCGAGCCGGTACTGGGTCAGGTCGAACCAGTTCTGGCCACCGAGAAAATCCCTGATCTCGACGAGCCGCATGACGTCATCATTGTCGGCTCCGACGTAATCCTTGGCGTCCGAGAGAAAAAACGCGAGAGCTATCGCCGCGGCAACGGCCGCATAAAGTACCACCGCCGGCAGAAGCCGCGACAGTAGCGGCACAGCGGGCTGGCCTGCCGCCCTAGATAGGGATCTGTCTGCCATGTTTTCCGTCATCTTGGTGCGGACTTTTCGCCTGTTTCGAGGGTTGAGGAAACCTAGCCTTAACCTTCCCAAGAAATAGTAAAGCCTGCGGCACGGGAGACTCCCGCGTTCGGTTTTCCGTGTATCGAGTGAAAAACATGACCGACGCCCTGACCGGCCATTTCGACATCGCGATCCTGCTGCCCTGTTATAACGAGGCGATGACCATTGCCGGCGTGGTGCGCGGTTTCCGCGAGGCGCTTCCCGGTGCCCGGATCTATGTCTACGACAACAATTCCACGGACGGCACCGCACTCCAGGCGATGCTCGCGGGCGCCCTCGTCATGCGCGAGCGTCGGCAGGGCAAGGGCCATGTGGTGCGCCGGATGTTCGCCGACATCGAGGCAGATATCTACATCATGGCCGACGGGGACGGCACCTATACGCCGCAGGATGCGGAGGAACTGGTCCGCACGCTTTTGACCGAGCGCGCCGACATGGTGGTCGGCACACGGCGCGGAGTGCATGCGGATGCGGGGCGGCAGGGTCATGCGGCCGGCAACCGGCTGTTCAACTTCCTCTACCGGACGATGTTCGCTCCCGACTTCACCGATATCTTCTCCGGTTACCGAGCCTTCTCGCGCCGGTTCGTGAAGAGCTTTCCTGCCGTCTCCGGCGGATTCGAGATTGAGACCGAAATGTCGGTGCATGCCTCGCTGCTGAAGCTGCCGGTCTGCGAGATCGAACTTGATTATGGGAGGCGGCCCGAAGGCTCGCATTCCAAGCTCTCGACCTTCAAGGACGGCGTCAAGATCCTCTGGATGTTTGCCATGCTGATGAAGGAAACGCGGCCGTTTGCCTTTTTCGGCCTGATCAGCGGCGCCTTCATGGCGGCGAGCCTGATCTTCATGGCGCCGGTGCTGGTCGCCTATTTCCAGACCGGCCTCGTCGAGCGCATGCCCACCTGGGTGTTTTCGCTGGTGCTGATGCTGGTTTCCTTGCTGATTTTCACCGCCGGGCTGATCCTCGATTCCGTCTCCCGCGCCCGCGCCGAGCAGCTTCGTATCCACTACATGAGCCTGCCGGCCAGCGTCCATGCCACCGACCCTGTGCAGGTTCCGGCCCGGCCCGCCAAGCCCGAGCGGCGCAGGACCAAAGCCGCATGAACCGGGAAACCACAAACCGCATCCGCTTTGTCATCGAGGATCTGCTGCCGCCGATCCTCAGGGATTCGTCGATGTTCCTGTGGCTCGCCAAACGCGTCTGGGGCGACCATATCAGCCATCTCGCCAGCTTCCGCGAACGGGCGCCGTTCCTGACGGCTGAGGAATATGCGGACCTCTACCGCAACCATCCGCGCGTCCATGAAGGTACGGACAATTCGGCGGCCTGCATCCGGCGTATCAATTCCATGATCGTCGGAACCAGCGTCTGCGACGTCGGCTGCGGCACCGGTGCGCTGCTCACCTATATCCGCGCCGCCCATCCCGAACTCACGCGTCTGGTCGGCGTCGATTTCGTCGTCGAGGATGCGGCCGCGATCGAAGGTGTCGAATACGTCGCCGCCAAGATCGAGGATCTGCCGTTTGCCGATGGCGAGTTCGATACCGTAGTCTGCACCCATGTGATCGAGCATGTGCTGGAATACAGGGAAGCGATTGCGGAACTCAGGCGGATCGCCAGAAAGCGGCTGATCATCGTCGTGCCCCGCGAACGGGAATCCCGCTACACGTTCAATCCGCATTTCAACTTCTTCGCCTACACGCATTCCTTCCTGCGTGCGGCCCATCCGGTGCCGGAGGTCTATGTCTGCGAAGATATCGGCCGCGATATCTTTTACAGCGAAGACCGGCCGGGCTGAGGATATTCGATGTTCGCCTCGCTTTCCCCCATCACCTGGCTCGGGCTTCTCGGAACGCCGCTGCTGATCGCTATGGGGCAGGTTCTCTTCAAGATGACCAGCTCCACCGCCGGTGACTTTTCGTTGCGCGGGCTCGCGGCGCTCGCCGCCAACCCGGTGCTGATCGCAGCATTGGCGCTTTACGGTTTCGGCACGATCGTCTGGATTTACGTGCTCAAGTCCGTACCGCTGACGCTCGCCTATTCGTTCATGGGGCTGACGTTCTGCTTCGTGCCGCTGCTGGCGCAGCTTTTCTTCGGCGAACCGCTGACGTTTCGATATGCGCTTGGGACCGTGCTGATCTTTGCCGGCCTGCTGGCGATCAACGGCTGACCGCGCGATGACCAGCCGCGCCCGGTTTGCCATTCTCCTCGCGCTGCTGATCATCGTCGATGCGCTGCTGCTAAAGATCCTGGCCACCGAGACCGAGGCCGGCACGCTTGTAGACCGCCTAATGTCGCTGAGCGGCGGCCTCGTTGCCGCACTGGCCCTGCACAGAATAATGCCCGCGGCTTCGGATCACGTGCGCCAGCCAGGTTTCTGGCCGCTCGTCACGATCGGCCTTGTGCTGAACTACGGGATTTTCGTAGCGCTGGCGTCACGCGCGCCGCATGTGCAGCCGCTCGTGCATTTCGGCTTCGCCTGGGCCTGCGCGCTCATCTTCGGCGGCTTCGGGCTGTACCGCATCCGCCGCTGGCGGAACTAGACCTTTTCCCAGCCGTCGTGGCCGCCGGCACGGTAGATGGCATCGATGAACTTCTGGTTCTTCAGCGAATTCTCGAGCGTCACGACTTCGACCGGCTCGCCCTTGGTTGCCTTCGCGAAGGCCTCCGCCTGGCGCTTGTATTGCCGGCTGTCCGGGAAGCGGAATATCTGCGACACCGCGTGGTTTTGATTGGTGAGCTCGACTTCCTCGGCCCCCCAGCGGCCGGCATTGAACGGCGACTTGACCTCGATGTAGCCCTCGGTGCCGTGGAAGACCATCAGCTGGCGGGCGGCCATCTGGGTGGCGATATAGAAGGTCATTTCGAACGAACCGAAATCCGCCTTGACGCTGGAATAGATATCCGTGCCGAAACCGGGATCGCGTTCCACCCGCGCCTGTATCCGCTGCGGTTCCTGGCCGGTCACGAAACGTGTGGTGATCGTTGGGTAGACGCCGATATCCGGCAGGGCTCCGCCGCCGAGTTCCGGGATATTGCGCATGTTGGACGGATCGCGGTTGAAATAGCTGAACGATCCCTGGACATGCTTCAGTTCGCCGATCGCCTTTTGGCTCAGCAGTTCGCGCACCTTCAGCCAGACCGGTGCGTAAGTAACCATGAACGCTTCGCAGATCAGCTTGCCGGTGCGGTCGCGCACCTTGATCAGGTCCTCGATCTCGCTCGCCTTGATCGCGATCGGCTTTTCGGACAGCACATGCTTGCCGGCTTCGGCGGCCTTGATCGACCATTCGACATGCTGGCTGGAAGGCAGCGGAATATAAACGGCGTCGATGACGTCGGAGGCCAGCATCTCTTCGTAGGAACCGAAGGCATGCGGGGCGCCGAAACGGTCGGCGAGCGCCCGCGCCTTGGCGAGATCGCGGCTGGCAAAGGCGGTAACGACGCAGTTCTCCGCATCCTGGATCGCCGGCACCACCTGTTCATGACCGATCCTGGCAGTGGACAGGATTCCGAAACGCAGCATGTGAGCCTCCCTATGGCATTGTTGCCGCACCTTATTGGCCTGCCGGGAACAGCGCAACGGCACACCGGATGCGGCGCTTGAAAAAGTGATCGTCCGCCCAAAATAGGGGCTGGTCGGCGGCGGAACATCGGCTAATCTCAGGCTCCTTTCCCAAGCTCAACCACTCACTTAAAAAATTTTGGAGGAATATCATGGAGCTGCGCGCACTCGGCCGAACCGGCCTTTCCATTTCCCCCGTCGTTCTCGGCGGCAACGTGTTCGGCTGGACCGCCGACGAAAGGACGTCGTTCGACATCCTCGACCGGTTCTTCGATGCCGGCTTCAACACGATCGATACGGCCGACAGCTACAATCGCTGGGTGCCCGGCCATGTCGGCGGCGAGTCCGAGGCGATCATCGGCAAATGGCTGAAGAGCGGCGGCATTTCCCGCGACAAGGCGGTCATCGTCACAAAGGTGGGCTCCGACATGGGCCAGAGCAGGAAGGACTTGTCCGCCAAGTGGATCCTCGAAGAGGTCGAAAACTCCCTGCGCCGACTGCAGAGCGACTATATCGACCTCTACCTCGCTCACTGGCCGGACGAAGCCGTACCTTACGAGGAAACGCTCGGCGCCTTCGCCAAGCTGAAGGAACAGGGCAAGATCCGCGCGATCGGCTGCTCCAACCTCGACGCCCAAATGCTGCAGGATAGTTTCGACGCCGCCAAGAAGGCTGGCCTGCCGCGCTACGACGTGCTGCAGCCACAATATAATCTCTATGACCGCGACACGTTCGAAGGGCCGCTTGCGGATCTCTGCGTCAGCCAAGAGATCGGCGTCATCAACTATTACGGCCTCGCCTCCGGCTTCCTGACCGGCAAATACCGCGACAAGGCCGATACCGAAGGCAAGGCACGCGGCGGCAGGGCGCTCGGTTATCTCAACGACAAGGGCCTGCGCATCCTTGCAGCTCTCGACGAGATCTCGGTCGAGACCAATGCCGAGCCCGCCTCGATCGCGCTCGCCTGGCTGATCCAGACCCGCGGCGTCACCGCGCCGATCGCCAGCGCCACCAGCGTCAGCCAGCTCGACGCGATCATCGCCGCCGGCAACCTGACCCTCTCGGCCGACCAGATGAAGCTGCTCAACGAGGCCGGTGCCTGATCAATCCAACGGGCGCCACGAGACGCCCGTCAGTTTCTGCGATTAAAAAAGGAGGCTCTCATGAAAATGAGGAAGCTTGGAAAAGAACTGACCGTTTCCGCCGTCGGACTGGGCTGCATGGGCATGAGCCACGGTTACGGCGGCCAGGACGAACAGGAAGCAATCGGGACGCTGCACCGCGCCGTCGATCTCGGCGTCAATTTCTTCGATACCGCCGAAGTCTACGGCCCCTTCAAGAACGAAGAACTGCTCGGCAAGGGCCTGAAGCCTTTCCGCGACAAGGTCGTCATCGCCACCAAATTCGGCTTCAGGATCGACCCGAATGCCTCCGACGCCCGGGCAATGTCCGGCCTCGACAGCCGGCCGGAACACGTGCGCGAAGTGGCGGAAGCCTCGCTGAAACGCCTCGGCATCGAGGTGATCGACCTTTTCTACCAGCACCGCGTCGACCCGAATGTGCCGATCGAGGATACCGTCGGTGCGATGGCAGACCTCATCAAGGAAGGCAAGGTGCGTGCGCTCGGGCTTTCCGAAGCCGGTGCCGCCGCCATCCGCCGCGCCCATGCGGTCCACCCTATCACGGCGCTGCAGAGCGAATATTCGCTCTGGACCCGCGAGCCGGAAGGCGAAATCCTCGATACCTGCCGCGAGCTGAATATCGGTTTCGTGCCGTTCAGCCCGCTCGGGCGCGGTTTCCTCACAGGCAAGATCCAGAAGCCGGAGGATTTCGGCCCGGACGACTTCCGCAATACGCTACCGCGCTTCAGCGCCGAGAACATGGCCGCCAATGCGGCCCTGGTGAAGACGCTGGAAGACATGGCCGCCCAGAAGGGCGTTACCGCCGCGCAGCTGTCGCTGGCCTGGGTTCTCGCCCAGGGCGACTTCATCGTGCCGATCCCCGGTGCCAGAAAAATTCCGCATCTGGAACAGAACGTTGCCGCGACGGAAATCTCGCTCTCTCCGGACGAGTTGAAGACGCTCGGCGATCTGCTGGCGCCGGAAAAATTCTCCGGTACCCGCTACGCCGCGCAGGCTATGGCCTGGACGAACCGTTAAGTTTGCCCTTGCTAACGCAAGCTCGGGCTTCCATCTTTCCGTGTTAGTATGCTGGCGCTAACACGGGAGAAGATCGATGTCCGAGGAGCAGGCCGTTCAGGCGGTGATCCATCTCTATGTGGACGGAATGACGTTTGCGCATGAAGCGGCGCTTCGGAAGGCATTTCATCCGAAGGCCTGCATCATCGGCAATTACGATGGCGCGGTCGAATGGCTGTCGCTCGACGAGTTCATCGGAGCGGTCACCTCGGAAGGTCCCGCTCCGGCCGGCACGCAGCCGCTGATCCAGATCGAGGCGCTCGACGTTACCGGCGACGCCGCGACGGTGAAGGTCGTCGATCAGTTCGCCGGCATGCGGTTCTCGGATTATCTCTCGCTTCTGAAGATCGACGGCCGCTGGGTGATCGTCAACAAGCTCTATCACCTGCATTCCTGAACGGTCCCCCATCGCTTACCGTTTAAGCGCCGGGAACCCGATGTAGTGCTCGGAATGATCGCCTTCGTTGTTGGGCATGCCGATCTTGGTGAGAACCCCGCGCGGCTCGGCGAAGCTGCGGATGCGACGGATGGGCCTTTCGTGCCACTGGATGTTCATCGCCCAGAGTTTCGGAAAGACCATGATCGACGAGTAAGGCAGATGGTCGTGGATCCACCAAACCATCTTCTGCCAATCGCCGTCGTCGTTATAGTTGTCGATCAGCCAGGGAAAGACGACGCAGGCCGTGGCACCCATGAAGCCCTGTGCATCGCGCCGATCCCAGATATGGTCGGCGGCGGTATTGGCGTTGGATGAACAATTGAGATTGTTCTTGTTGCCGAACTCGTTGACCTTGGCGCAGCGATAACCGGAGCGCAGGTGCAACCGCCCGAACGTCGCTTGCAGCGGCTCCAGCAGTTCCTCGCAAAGATGCCGGCCAGCCTCGATCGCCAGGTCCGGATCTTCCGGGATGTTCGGGATGCCGTAGAAATTGGCGATCTCCGAAAACAGGAAATCGCGGAGGAAGAAGTTCTTCGATAGCCTCACCCGGCCGAGTTCCTCAAGCCCTTTCATCGAACCCGGTGTGCGCATCCGTTCCTCCAACAAAAAAAGCCTGCCCCACATCATCCGTGAGACAGGCTATCTTTCAGAGGTGATTCAGGCCACCCGTTTCAGGCGCGCAAAGTTCCGCCGGTGGTCTTTTCGACATTGGCGACGATCTTGGCCGTCAACGCGTCGAAATCCTCGTCGGTCAACGTGCGCTCGGCCGGCTGGATCAGCACTTCGACCGCAATCGACTTCCGACCCTCGCCAAGCGATGCACCCTCGAACACGTCGAAGACGTTGACGCCGGTGATCAGTTTCCGGTCGGCGCTCGACGCCGCCTTGACGATCGCGCCGGCTTCCACATCACTCGAAACCACGAAAGCGAAGTCGCGCTTGACGGCCTGGAATGGCGAAAGCTCCAGCGGCGGCTTGGTACGCGTCGCCTTCTTCTTCGGCTCAGGCATGGCGTCGAGGAAGACTTCGAAGCCGCAGAGAGCGCCCGAGACATCAAGCGCGCCCAGCGTCTTCGGGTGGAATTCGCCGAAATAACCGAGCACGACTTTCGGACCCATCTTGATGGTGCCGGAGCGGCCCGGATGATACCATTCCGGTGCGCCCTTCTCGATCTGCACGTTGCCCATCGGCAGGCCGCAGGCTTCGAGCACCGCCAGCGCATCGGCCTTGGCGTCGAAGACGTCGACCGGCTTGCCGCCGCCCTTGGCAGCGTTCGACCAGAGACGGCCGGTGCCGTTGATCGAGGCCGTGCCGCGACGAATGCCGCCGGCAACGCGGCGCTGGCCTTCCGGCCTGTCGTTTTCGTAAGTGCCGGACACTTCGAAGATCGCCACGTCACCAAAGCCCTTGTCGGCATTGCGCTGCGCGGCGGAAAGCAGGCCCGGCAGCAGCGACGGCCGCATGTCGGACATGTCGGCTGCGATCGGGTTGGCAAGCCTCAGCGCCCCGGCGCCGCCGCCGAAGAGCTTTGCCTGATCTTCCGGAATGAAAGACCAGGTGACGGCTTCCAGCATGCCACGTGAGGCAAGCGCCCGCTTAGCGGTGCGGGTGCGGATCTGCAGGGTTGTCAGGATCTTGGCATTGACGCTCGAGAGTTTCTCGATCGGCTCGGGCTTGATCTGGTCGACGCCATGAATGCGCATGACTTCTTCGACGAGGTCCGCCTTGCCGTCGACGTCAGGACGCCAGGAGGGCACGGTGACCGAGACGCGTTCTCCGGAACCTTCGACCGCGAAACCAAGTCGCGTCAGAATATGGCGGCTCTCCTCGGTCGAGACTTCGAGGCCGGTCAGGCGTTTCACTTCCGCATAGGGGAAATCGACGATCTTCGGCTGATATCCCTTGTAACCGACGACTTTCGCTTCCGCGGCGACGCCGCCGCAGAGTTCCAGCACCAGCTGGGTGGTGCGGTCGAGGCCGAGGACCATGTATTCCGGATCGACGCCGCGCTCGAACCGGTAGCGGGCATCGGTGATGATGCCGAGCGAACGGCCGGACTTGGCAATGTTGATCGGGTCCCAGAGCGCCGACTCGATCAGCACGTCGACTGTGTTCTCGTCGCAGCCGGAATGTTCGCCGCCCATGATGCCGCCGATCGATTCCACGCCGTTGTCGTCTGATATAACGACGTTATTGGGGTTCAGCTTGTATTCACGCGTATCGAGCGCCAGCACCGTCTCGCCGTCCAACGCGCGGCGCACCGTCAGGTCGCCCTTCACCTTGGCGGCGTCGAAGACGTGCATCGGCCGGCCGTGGTCGAAGGTCATGAAGTTGGTGATGTCGACCAGCGCATTGATCGGGCGAAGGCCGATCGCCTTCAGCCGTTGCTGCATCCAGAGTGGGCTCGGGCCGTTCTTGACGCCGCGCACCAGGCGAAGGCCGAAACCGGGGCAGAGCCGCTCGTCGTCGAGAATGATCTTGAGACCGACGGAGGTCTGGCCTTCGGTCTTGAAGTCCGGCTTCGCATGAGGTTTCAGCGTGCCGAGGCCAGCCGCGGCCAGATCGCGGGCGATGCCGTGGATCGAGGTGCAGTCCGGGCGGTTCGGCGTCAGGTTGATCTCGATGACCGGGTCGTCGAGGCCGGCATAAGAAGCGAACGGCGTACCGACCGGCGCGTCCTCGGCCAAATCGATGATGCCGTCGTGATTGTCGGACATGTCTAGCTCTTTTTCCGAGCACATCATGCCGTGGCTTTCGACGCCGCGGATATTGCCGACTGCCAGCGTCACGTCGATACCCGGAACGTAAGTTCCAGGTTTCGCGAATGCACCGATCATGCCGGCGCGTGCGTTGGGGGCGCCGCAGACGACCTGCACCGGCTTGCCGTCGCCGGCATCCACCATCAGCACCTTGAGGCGGTCGGCGGACGGATGTTTTTCGGCCGACAGCACCTTGGCGATGACGAACGGCTTATAGGCCGCCTTGTCGTCGACATCCTCGACTTCGAGACCGATCGCCGTCAGGCGGTCACAGATTTCATTGAGGGTCGCATCCGTTTCCAGATGATCCTTCAGCCAGGAGAGTGTGAATTTCATTGTCTTTGTTCTCGTCTCAAAATCATAGGAGTATCGTGCTCGATTAAGCAGCCTTCTCCGGAGCCTTGGCTTTGGGATATTTCCAACCAGCCAACATGCCGCGGATGGATAGATCCTCATCGACATCCGGCCAATGAACCCCGGCAAGCATGAGCTCGATATTATTCCTCTGTGCCGGCGAGGCGTCATAAAGGCTCGGATACCACCAAAGCGGGGTTATCACTTCACGTCCGTCCGCGAGCCGGACGTGCACATTGTGCAGATCGCACCATGCCTCGACGGGTCGTTCATTTTCAGGATACAGACTTGGAGAATTCATCCCATGCCTCCACAAACTGGCCGTGGTGATCTGTAACAACTTCCATAATACGCTTGAGATCTCCGGCGTTAAAGCCCTTCGCCTCGACCAGTTCGATAGGCTCCAACCAGATCTTCGCAGTGCCACCGTGTCCTGCAACATGGATATGCCGCGGCTCTCCCATGTCGAAACCGTAGAAATGGAAACGGAGGCCGTATTTGCGAAGAACGGTCGGCATCTTTTACTGACTCAGGCCGCCGAACAAAGTCGGCATGTCGAGCGGGCGGAAACCGTAGTGGTTCATCCAGCGGACGTCGGCGTTGAAGAAGTCGCGCAGGTCCGGCATGCCGTATTTCAGCATGGCGATGCGGTCCAGCCCCATGCCCCAGGCGAAACCCTGGAATTCGTCCGGATCGAGTCCGCCGGAGCGCAGCACATTCGGGTGCACCATGCCGCAGCCGAGGATTTCCATCCAGTCGCTGCCCTCGCCGAACTTGATGATCGGGCCGGAGCGGTCGCACTGGATGTCCACTTCGAAGCTCGGCTCGGTGAACGGGAAGAAGGACGGGCGAAAGCGCATGGTGACGCTGTCGACCTCGAAGAAGGCCTTGCAGAATTCTTCGAGGATCCAGCGCATGTTGCCGACATGCGACTTGCGGTCGACGACAAGGCCTTCGACTTGATGGAACATCGGCGAATGGGTCGCGTCACTATCCTGGCGATAGGTCTTGCCGGGAATGATGATGCGGATCGGCGGCTTCTGCACTTCCATCGTGCGGATCTGCACCGGCGAGGTATGGGTGCGCAGGACCTTGCGCTCGCCATTCTCGTCGGGCTGGAAGAAGAAGGTGTCATGCATCTCGCGGGCCGGATGACCTTCCGGGAAATTCAGAGCCGTGAAATTGTAATAGTCGGTCTCGACATCCGGACCTTCGGCGATCGAGAAGCCCATGTCGCCGAAGATGGCGGTGATTTCGTCGACGATCTGGCTGATCGGATGGATGCGGCCGCGTTCGGCCGGCGAAGAGCGCACCGGCAGCGAGATGTCGATCGTCTCGGCCTTGAGGCGCGCTTCGATTGCCGCGTCCTTCAGCACCGACTTCCGCTCGGTGATGGCGTCGGTAATCTCGTTCTTCAGCGCGTTGATCGCCGCACCGCGGGTCTGGCGCTCTTCCGCCGACATCGAGCCCAGCGTCTTCAGGAGCTCGGAGACCGAGCCCTTCTTGCCAAGCGCGCCGACGCGCACGGCCTCGATCGCCGCCTCGTCACTGGTGCCGGCGATTTCCGCCAGAAGCGAAGTTTTCAGGTTTTCCAGATCGGACATGGTTTCTTCCGTTTGATGCTCGGCGAGATCTATTGCGAGGTCGTGACGGCTGTTTGTCGGAATGACGTGCGCAGTGCAAAAGAAAAACCCGCGCCAGCCGTAACCAGCGCGGGTTTCCCAAAATCAGTAAAGCTAATTAGCTTGGGAAGCGCTGGTTAACGAACCGCGCTTTCAAACTCGTTGGTGGTGCCGGCTTCCTTGAGGTAATCAAGCGCCTTCTTGGCAGCAGCAACCAGAGCGCCGAATGCTTCCGGCTCATGGATTGCCATGTCGGAGAGGACCTTGCGGTCGACTTCGATGCCAGCCTTGTTGAGACCGTCGATGAAGCGGCCGTAGGTCAGGCCGGATTCGCGGACGGCAGCGTTGATACGCTGGATCCACAGAGCGCGGAAATTGCGCTTCTTGACGCGACGGTCGCGCGTGGCGAACTGACGCGAACGATCGACGGCAGCCTTGGCGGCCCGGATCGTATTCTTGCGGCGGCCGTAGAAGCCCTTGGCTGCCTTCAAAGTCTTGGTGTGTTTGGCGCGGGAAGTGACGCCCCGTTTTACGCGTGCCATGTCATGATCTCCTTAACTGATCCAAAAGTGACGAGGGTCTCAGAGACCGTTCGGCAGGTAGTTCTTGATAACCTTCTTGCCATCGGGTTCGGCAAGGATCATCGTTCCGCGTGCATCGCGGATGAACTTGTTGGACCGCTTGATCATGCCGTGGCGCTTGCCAGCGGCTGCTGCAACGACTTTGCCGGTCGCGGTGATCTTGAACCGCTTCTTGGCAGCCGATTTCGTCTTCATCTTGGGCATTTTGCTACTCCAGTTTTGTATCGAAACCACAGACGATGCTGGTTTCAAGCATTTAGAACAGCCACGGCATGCCCTGCCGGACCGTTCGGAACGCGCGCTTATAACCGCAGTCGGTCAAAAGCGCAATGGGAAAGAAGACATGACGAAAATCCGGCGGCCAAGCCAGCCGGTCCGTCGAAAAGGCATCCGGTGCGGCGCTTATTTCGGCGCCAGCACCATCATCATCTGGCGGCCTTCGAGCTTCGGCTCAGCTTCCACCTTGGCAATTTCCAAAGTATCGTCCTTCACCTGAAGCAAAAGCTTCATGCCGAGTTCCTGGTGGGCCATTTCGCGGCCGCGGAACTTCAGCGTCACCTTGACCTTGTCGCCCTCTTCAAAGAAACGGTTCATCGCCTTCATCTTCACGTCATAGTCATGCGTGTCGATGTTGGGCCGCATCTTGATTTCTTTGATTTCGACGATCTTCTGCTTCTTGCGGGCTTCTGCCGCTTTCTTCTGGTTCGCATATTTCAGCTTGCCCAGGTCGAGGATCTTGCACACTGGCGGCTCGGTGTTCGGCGAGATCTCAACGAGATCAAGGCCGGCGTCCTCAGCCATCTTGAGAGCCTGCTCGGTCGGAACGATACCAAGGTTCAAGCCTTCGGCATCGATAAGCTGGACCTTGGGAATGCGAATTTCCCGGTTGGAGCGCGGCCCGTCCTTAACAGGGGCATCGGTTTTGAATGGTCTGCGGATGGTCGTATTCTCCTAGATTGTTTCGGACCGCAGCGACACATTGACAGCGTCCGGCTTGCGGCCGACGGCAATGTCGTGATCGCTACGGCGAAGTCAATAGCATAGCCGCGCGAAAAAATCACCTGCTGTCCTATGCCTAAGAATCTGTTTTATAAGCGCGGCAAAACCTCAGGATTTCGCCATGACCGACGCAGCCAACCTCACCCGCAAAACGATCACCGTAGGCGCCGGAACGCTTGCGCGGGGGATCGCGATCATCCATCGGGCCGCGCGCAAGAAGACGTCGGGACCGGCCTTCGTCTGGCTCGGCGGCTACCGGTCGGACATGACCGGCACCAAGGCCGTCGAACTCGACGCGCTCGCCGGCGAACTTGGGCTCTCATCCATTCGCTTCGATTATTCCGGCCACGGGGCGTCCGGCGGCGCCTTCCGCGACGGCACGATCTCGCGCTGGCTGGAAGAGGCGATCGCCGTTCTCGACGATATCAGGCCGAAACGCGTCATCCTAGTCGGCTCCTCGATGGGCGGCTGGATTACGCTGCGCCTCGTGCAGGAACTGAAGAAGCGGAAGAGGGCCGCGAAGGTCGACGGCATCGTCCTGATCGCACCAGCGCCGGATTTCACGGCGGAACTGATCGAACCAATGCTTACCGAGGTCGAGCGGCAGTCGCTTAGCGAACGCGGCTATTTTGAGGAGCGCTCCGAATACAGCACCGAACCCAATATCTATACGCGCGACCTGATCGAGGATGGCCGCAAAAACTCGGTGATGACAGGGATTATCGAGACCGGCTGCCCGGTCCATATCCTGCAGGGCATGAAGGACCCGGACGTGCCCTACGCCCACGCGCTGAAACTCGTTGAGTTCCTGCCGGCCGACGATGTCGTGCTGACGCTGATCCGGGATGGCGACCACCGGCTTTCCAGGCCCCAGGATATCGAAAAATTGAGATCCGCAGTCTCGGCCCTAATACTTAATGATTAAATTTTGGGCTGATACAAAAATGTTGCAGCCTTAACCATAATGCGAACGGTGACACGTTAACAAAAGTCATCGATTGACTCTTTCTCCCGTACGCCCTTAACCTTTCATTAGGATTTGAAGGGACGGGTCCATGAAGATAGCCTTGCAGGCGCGGCGTTTCGCCGTGATCCTAGTTAGCGTACTTGTACCAGTGAGTGCTGCAGTTCCGGCTCCAAGACCAATGGCCGCCATGGTCACGGGCGCCGTCACCTCCCAGCCGATCGGCCATTACGAATTCTGCCAGAAATATGCGGCGGAATGTTCGATCAAAAGCCGTTCCGCTCCTTCCCCCAAAGTCAGCGCCAAAGGCTGGGCTACAGTCCGTCAGATCAACCGGGCCGTGAACGCCCGCTACATCGCCAAGACCGACCGGGAAGTCTACGGCCGCGAAGAGGTCTGGAGCTATCCGACGAATTTCGCCGACTGCGAAGACTATGCACTCGAAAAGCGCAAGGAACTTGCCGCTCAGGGCTTTGCCCTTTCCGACCTCCTGATGACCGTCGTCCGCAAGCCGGACGGCGAAGGCCACGCGGTGCTTACGTTGCGCACATCCGATGGCGACTTCATCCTGGACAACCTCGATAACGAGGTGAAGCCCTGGTTTGCGACATCCTACACCTTCCTGAAGCGTCAAGCCTCGTTCAACACGGGACGTTGGGTCACCATCGAAAACGGCCGCGACCTGCTTGTCGGCGCGTTGAAATAAGTCACACACTTAAGTACAAGTTAATATTCGCCTGCAACCGTAGAGGCTGCGGGCGAATGTTTTTGGTATCGGCATATCGGAAGACGTTTCCTCAATGCAGCCAACCTGCTAGGAGGGAATCTCTGAAACCGGAGCGGGTTGTGCGTGACGAGGTGAAAACAGGTTTGCCACGCGCGGCCCGTGTAACGAGGCCTGCCCTCCCGATCCTGCTGACGGGTGTGTTTGCCCTTGTCCTGCTGGCAGTCGCCGGCCTTATTGTCCTCGAAAACTACCGAAATGCCCTGAAGGAAGGCGAAGCTCGCGCCCTTTCGTCCGCGCATGTGGTCGCCGCCCACCTCGAATGGATGATCGAGGCGAGCGACCAGGCCCTGCGGCGCATCGAAACCGAGGTGGGCGACAGGCCCATCGATGCCTCGCCCAATCTTGCGGCCGACCTGTCGCGGGCTGTCGGCCAACTGCCGGCCGGTTTTCAGTATTCGCTTCTGGACGATGCCGGCGTCATCCGCTTTTCCAGCGCAGGCGGGGATGTCATTGGAAATGTATCCGACAATCAAAGCGAACGCGCCTATTTCGCGAGGCTGAAGGATGGCCAGGAGCTGACTTTCACCCGGCTGCTCGACAACGAACGTGCCGGCAAACCATCCTTCACCGTCGCACGGCGGATCGACCGGGACGGGATTTTCCGGGGCGTCGCCAGCATTACCATCCCGAACGAGAGCCTGGACGGTTTCTGGGCCTCGATGGGGCTTGGGCCGAACTCCACGATTCTGATCATCAGGGACGACGGCTGGCTGATTGCTCGACGTCCGGCGACAACGCGCCCGATCGATCTCAGCACGACCGCATGGTATCCGATGACGCGTCAAATGCCCTCCGGCTTCTACCATAGTCCGGTCTCGCCGATCGACGGTCATGCCCGCATCGTCGCCTTCTGGAAGGTCTCCGGTTGGCCGCTCATCGCCCTTGCGGCAATCGCACAGGAGGAAATTCTCGACCAGTTCTGGCGCAATCTCTTTTCGGACACGCTGGTCATGCTGCCGTTGATGGCTCTGCTGGTCCTCGGCGCCTTCTGGATCAACCGCCTTCTCTACCGGACCGCCGTCCGCAACGAGGAACTGGAGCAGGCGGTGGAGCGCAACCGTTTCCTGCTGCGGGAAATTCATCACCGGGTGAAGAACAATCTCCAGGCGGTGCTGGCGCTCGTGCGGCTGCAGGCATTGCCGGTCGATGCGCGCGACGACATGACGAGGCGCATCGCGGCGATGATCGCCGTGCACGAGCAAATCTACCAGAACGACCAGTTCGAACAGGTCGAGGTGGCGCCCTATGCCACCAAGCTGATCACCGACATCGCCTCGGGCTACGAGACGCCCGTCGTGCTCGATCTCAGGCTGCAGACGCTCACTGTCGATCGCGAACAGGCTTTGCCACTTGGGATGATCATCAACGAGGTCGTTTCCAACTCGTTCAAATATGCCTTTATCGGTCGTCAAAGCGGCAAGCTCTCGGTCGAACTCCGCGAAGACGACGACAATCTGAGCCTCGTCATCCGCGACGACGGTCCCGGCATCGAGGCCTTCAATCGGACCGGCGGCATGGGCAGCAAACTGATTGCCAATTTCGTCAAACAGCTCGGCGGGCATTTCACTACCCACAACGACGGCGGCGCGGTGTTTTCGCTCGAGGTGCCCCGGGTCAGGGTGCCGCAACAGGCGGCGTGAGGCCTCCTCAGCAGATTCCTGACCGCGCGTTTGAGCTCAGGGAATGTGCCGCACCGGATCCCGGCCCTTCGCTTTGGGCTCAGGGCGTTCGAAGCTGCAATCGATTCACCGGATCGATTGCTCGGGCTCCGCCCGATCGCTTCTCACCCATTCCCGATCAAGATACCTGCGGCCAGCACCAGCGATCCGCCGAACACCACCTGGACGACGGCTCTCAGGAAGGGCGTTTCCATGTAGCGGTTCTGGATGAAGGCGATCGCCCAGAGTTCGAAGAAGACGATGATCGCGGCGACGATCGTCGCGGTCCAGAAATGCGGGATGAGGTAAGGCAGCGTGTGGCCGAGGCCGCCGAGCGCCGTCATGATGCCGGAGGCAAACCCACGCTTGATCGGCGAACCGCGTCCGGAAATCTTGCCGTCGTCGTGGGCGGCTTCGGTAAAGCCCATGGAAATGCCGGCACCGACTGAGGCCGACAGGCCGATCAGGAAGGTCGACCAAGTGTCGCCGGTCGCAAAGGCCGCTGCAAAGATCGGCGCCAGCGTCGAGACCGAGCCGTCCATCAATCCTGCGAGACCGGGTTGCACATAAGTGAGGATGAACTGGCGGCGGGCGGTTTCGTCTTCCTCGGTCTTCACGTCGTCGGTCACGTGCTTGTCGCCGAGCATGCGGGCGATATCCTCGTGCCCCTGTTCGGCAATCGCCAGATCGCCGAGCAGCTGCCGCGTCGAGGCGTCGGAAACCTGCTTTACAGCTTCGGTATAAAACCGGAAAGCCTGTTGCTCCATGGCTTCCGCCTGTTCCCGGATGGTGTCGAGCGATAGGTTGCGGGTCAGCCAATCCGGTTTGCGTTCGTAGAAGCCACGCACATGTTCGCGGCGGATCAGCGGGATGCGCTCGCCGAAGCGTGAGCGGAACATCTCGATCAGCATGTTCTTATGGGTCTGCTCGACCTCCGCCATGTCTTCGAACACCTTGGCAGATGCGGGAAACTGATCCTTGAGATTGTCCGCATAAGCGAGATAGATCCGCGCATCCTCCTCTTCCGAAGCGATGGCGAGCGCCAGGATTTCCTTCTCGTCGAGGGAGGCGAATGGGCGCTTGGAACTGGAAAGAAGACGGGCGAGCATGAAAAACCTCTTATTAGAATTGTTCTAAACTAAAGCCCCGCTTGAAAACTTCAAGGGATTTCTGCCTCCCCGCGATCGAAAGACAGCGGGAAGGCGTCACGCAATATCCGGAAAGGTTTGCTGCGGCGCAGCGTAATCTTCTGGATTTTTTTCTTGCCGTTCCCGAAATGAAAGGACTATGAGCTGCTCCGCGCGGGCCAAAATCCGGGCACCTCCCAAAGTTTAGAAGGCATAGATCCCATGAACCGCAGAAACTTCTTCCGGCAGGCAGCGACCGCCGGCGTGGGCGCCGCTGCAGCGACCGCGCTCGCAGCGCCTGCCATTGCCCAGGAATCTCCGAAGATCACCTGGCGGATGACCTCGTCGTTCACCAAGAATACCGACATTCTCTGGTCCGCGGCCACCGACATCGCCGAAAGCGTCAAGGAAGCGTCGGACGGCAACTTTACGATCCACACCTTTGCCGCCGGCGAAATCGTGCCGCCGCTGCAAGCGGCGGATGCCGTTTCCAACGGCACTGTCGAAATGGCGCATACCTGCGCCTATTACTATATCGGCAAGGATCCGACGTTTGCGCTCGGTACCGCCGTTCCGTTCGGTCTCAACGCCCGCCAGACCAATGCATGGTTCTCGGTCGGCGGCGGTAACGAGCTGCTCAACGACTTCCTGGGCAGCTACAATCTCTTCGCGCTGCCGGCCGGCAATACCGGTGCCCAGATGGGTGGTTGGTACCGTAAGGAAATCAACACGATCGAAGACCTGAAGGGCCTGAAGATGCGGATTGCCGGCCTCGCGGGCCAGGTGATGCAGAAACTCGGCGTCACGCCGCAGCAGATTGCCGGCGGCGACGTCTATGCGGCGCTCGAAAAAGGCACGATCGACGCCACGGAATTCGTCGGTCCCTATGACGACCAGAAGCTCGGTTTCGTGAAGGTCGCGAAGTACTATTATTATCCGGCCTGGTGGGAAGGTGGCCCGGCCGTCCACGCCTTCATGAACAAGGAAAAGTTCAACGCCCTTCCGAAGAGCTACCAGCGCATGATCAAGGATGCATGCGCCAATGCCAACCAGAACATGCTCTCCCGCTACGACACCAGCAACGCCAAGGCGCTGCGTCAGCTTGTTTCGGAAGGTGCGGTCCTGAAGCCGTTCAGCCCGGAAATCCTCGAAGCCAGCTACAAGGCTGCGCTCGAAGTCTATGCCGAACTCAACGCCAAGAACGCCGCCTTCAAGAAGATCTACGACAGCCAGCAGGCCTTCAAGAAGGAAGGCTATCTCTGGAACCAGATCGCCGAATACAGCTACGACACCTTCATGATGGTGCAGCAGCGCAAGGGCACGCTGTAAACAGCGTCCGTTCGTGACATCAAAGCCCGGAGCATTACTTCGGGCTTTTTTTTATCAACCTTCGACCAGCTCGATATCGCCAGCCATCCGGTCGCGCAGGCGCCCGACATCGCGGGCCGGCGAGGCGCCGAACTGTCGGGAATATTCGCGGCTGAACTGGGTGACGCTTTCTTAGCCGACCGAAAAGGCAACACGCGCCGTATCGCCCGCTTCCGCCAGCAGCCGGCGGCGGGCTTCGTGCAGGCGAATGCTCTTCTGGTACTGGATCGGGCTCATGGCAGTCACGTCCTTGAAGTGGCGGTGAAAGCTGCGATGTCGGCCGCGGTGAGGACGCCGTCCGGAAACTGCGCGACCAGGGGCTCGACGCGCATGTCCTGCAACTCGACGTCACCAGCAACGAAAGCGTCACCTCGGCGATTGCGGAACTCCGCCGGCAGACCGACCATCTCGACGCGCTCGTCAACAATGCCGGTGTCGCCGACAGCTTTACGCACCAGCCCTTCGATGAGCCGATCGACGTCGTAAAAGCCGTCTACGAGGTGAATACGTTCGGGCCGATCCGCATGACTCAGGCGGCGCTGCCCCTGCTCAAGGCATCCGGCGCGGGACGCGTCGTCATGCTGAGCAGCGAACTCGGCTCGCTCCAGGCTCTGCTCGACCCGCAAAACCAGTTCTACAAGATCAATGCGCTTGGCTATAATTCGTCCAAGACAGCGCTCAATGCCGTTACCGTGTCGTTTGCCAAGGCGGCGGCGCCCTTCGGCATCAAGGTCAACGCGGCCGATCCGGGTTATACAAAGACCGACATGAACGGCCATTCGGGTTATCGCACCGTCGAACAGGCGGCGGAAGCGCCGGTGCGGCTTGCCACGCTGGGTCCAGACGGCCCGACGGCCGGCTATTTCTTCGACGACCAAACTCTTCCCTGGTGAATGCGAACTTTGTCAGCGCAATTGCCCGGTCGGCCTCGATGTTGGCCGGGCAACAGTGCGACTTTTTGGAATTTCCTTGCCGTTCCCGAAATGAAAGGATTATGAGCGAAATCGACAGGGCCCGGACTGGCCGCGCACTTTTCGCTTCGAGGAGAATTTCATGGATCGCAGACATTTCTTCAAGCAGGCCGCCACCGCCGGGGTCGGCGCCGCTGCCGCAACCGCACTTGCCGCTCCGGCAATTGCCCAGGAAAGCCCGAGGGTCAGCTGGCGACTGACATCCTCCTTCCCGAAAAGCCTCGACATCATCTTCAATGCCGCCAACCAGATCGCCGACAGCGTCAGGAACGCCACTGACGGCAAGTTCACGATCCAGACATTCGGGGCCGGCGAAATCGTGCCGCCGCTGCAGGCGGCAGACGCGGTTGCCAACGGTACGGTCGAAATGGCCCATACCTGCTCCTATTATTACATCGGCCAGGACCCGGCATTTGCGCTCGGTACCGCCATTCCCTTCGGCCTCAACGCCCGCATGACCAATGCCTGGTTCACGGCCGGCGGCGGCAACGACCTGATCAACGAATTCCTGGCGCCGCGCAATCTCTATGCCCTGCCCGCCGGCAATAGCGGCACCCAGATGGGCGGCTGGTTCCGCAAGGAAATCAACACGATCGACGACCTCAAAGGCCTGAAGATGCGCATTGCAGGCCTTGCAGGCCAGGTCATGCAGAAGGTCGGTGTCACCCCGCAGCAGATCGCCGGCGGCGACGTCTATGCGGCGCTCGAAAAGGGCACGATCGATGCGACCGAATTCGTCGGCCCCTATGACGACCAGAAGCTCGGCTTCGTGAAAGTCGCCAAGTACTATTATTATCCGGCATGGTGGGAAGGTGGCCCGGCCATGCACGCCTTCTTCAATCTCGAAAAGTTCAAGGGCCTGCCGAAAAGCTACCAGCAGATCATCACCGATGCCTGCGCCGCGGCCAACATGAGCATGCTCGCCAATTACGATGCTCACAACGCCACGGCGCTGAAGAAGCTGGTTGCCGAAGGCGCAGTGCTGAAAGCCTTCAGCCGAGAGATCATGGATGTCTGCTTCAAGGCGGCAATGGAGACCTATGCCGACCTTTCGGCCAAGAGCCCGGCCTTCAAGAAGATCTACGACAGCCAGCAGGCCTTCAAGAAGGATGCCTACCTCTGGGCCCAGATCGCCGAATACTCCTACGACACCTACATGATGACGCAGCAGCGCGCCGGCACGCTCTGACCAGATCGTCGCATGACATGCACCACGCCCGGAGCGATCCTCCGGGCGTGGTGTTCGAAAGCCGGCCGCCGCCGCCTCAATATCGGTCGCCGAACCGGCCAAAGCGGTTGCTAATTTCAATATTGCATTGTAATATCATGTCGTTGAATGAGAAATTCGACGCCGCCGTTGAGCTCCCGGAAAATTAAATCTCCGTGGCAGCATTGATTATCAACGGATAAAGCTTATATTGACGCTATCGAAAATTGCTTGCGACCTTTGTTCCCGGGCCTGGTGCTCAGTCAGATTTCCTCTCAAATATCGATCAAAGCGGATGGAATACTGTCCGCAATCTCTAACGATTGAAAGGAAATCGTTATGAATACTGGCACCGTAAAGTGGTTCAATAGCACCAAGGGTTTCGGCTTCATTCAGCCTGATGACGGCGCGACGGACGTTTTCGTTCACGTTTCTGCTGTCGAACGCGCAGGCATGTCTTCCCTGACGGAAGGTCAGAAGATCTCCTACGAGATCGTTCGCGACCGCAAGTCCGGCAAGAGCTCGGCCGACAACCTCCGGGCCGCATAAGAATGTCATTCGCCTCGGCTGACCACGGATGTACTGGCAGCGACGGCTTGAATGACGGGAAGAGGTCGGGGTAACGCCCGGCCTTTTTGTTTTGCTCCGGCTTTCGGCCGGTCCAAGGAGAACACGATGAGCGCAAGTGTCTATACCATAGGCGATAACATCGTCCTCAAGGCCGGCCTGACCCGGACCGCCACTGGCGATCGGACATGCCGTGTCGTGGGCCTTTTGCCGGCAGCCGACCGCGGCGAAAACCAATACCGCGTACGTTTCGGCACAGAGAATTTCGAGCGCCGCATCGTTGAAAGCGATATCGACACTTCGGAGACGGCCTCTTCCGCCAGGAAGGACGAGGCTTTGGAAGCCGCCCCGCGCGGCCCCTGGTTGAAGCCGGCCAGCATCCGTATCGGAAAGTAAGTCATTCAACCCTTTGATCGAAAGCGGGATCTGCCCGCAATGGAAAGGATATAGTTTGCAGGTTCTAGTCAGAGATAACAACGTCGAGCAGGCCCTTCGGGTTCTGAAGAAGAAGATGCAGCGCGAAGGCGTGTTCCGCGAGATGAAGGCGCGTAGCGCCTATGAGAAGCCCTCTGAAAAGCGGGTGCGCGAAAAGGCTGAAGCTGTGCGGCGTTACCGCAAGCTGGCCCGCAAGAAGATGCAGCGCGAAGGCCTCCTGCCGGCTCCCAAGAAAGTGATCCGTCCGGCGCGCGGATAATTTGTCGACCGCACGGACATCCCATCAGGAAGGAGGATATTATGGCCGCAACCAAGGACGAATTCTTCAATCCCACCAAGCTTTCCGCGCGTGACAAAGCTGCCGCGACAGATCACACCGCGCGCTCCATCATTTCGGCGGAAGCGACCCAGCGGGAAAAGAAAACCGAGAAACTGAGGCAGCTTCGCCTTGAACGCGAAGCGGCGGAGCCTGTTCCGGCCCCGGTTCGAGCCAAGGGCCGCAAGGCCTCGGCCGATCACTGAATTTCAAAAGCCCGGAATTTTCCGGGCTTTTTGATTTGTGGCTCAGCATATGTGAGCCGCTCAAGCGGCCTGAAGCTGCGCCGGCTGGCGTGGCAGCGGCGGAAAGGCGAGAGCGATCGCCACCGCCCCGAGACCGACTAGCGCCGAACCGAAGAACAGCCAGTCATAATTTGCGAAATGATCGAAGGCCCAGCCGCCGGCGAGAGGTCCAAAGGCCATGCCGAGGCTCGACAGCATGGTCGCCGCCCCGAACACGGTACCCATGATCTTCGGTCCGAAATAGTCGCGCGCCAGCACCGCATAGAGCGGCATGACACCGCCATAGGTGCCGCCGAAGATCACCGCCAACATGTAGAACTGGCTGAGATCGCTCACCATCGTGTAGGCCGCAATGACCACGGCCTGGATCATCAGTCCGCCGATCAGCACCGGCTTGACGCCCAGCCTGTCGGCCAGAAGCCCAAACAGAATGCGGCCGCCAAGGCCCGCCGCCCCCTCGACGCTGTAGATGCTGACGGCCGACATCGGCGCCACGCCACAGAACATCGCGTAGCTCACCATGTGAAAGATCGGTCCGGAATGGGCCGCGCAGCAGGCGAAGAAGGTAAACCCGAGCACCAGGAATTGCGGCGAGCGGAACACCCGCGACAGCGGCATGCCGGCACCTTCGGCCTGAGGTTCAGACGCCATGCCACCCGCGGCGGCCACGGCCGGCGGATTGCGGACGAGGAAAGCCGTCGGCAGGAGCAGGATCCAGGCACCGATGCCGATGAACAGCATCGCCAGGCGCCAGTCGTCATAGGCGGTGATCAGCCAGCGGGCAAAGGGCGAGATTGTCATCGGCGCCATGCCCATGCCGGCGGATACCAGCGAGACCGCAAGGCTGCGATGCTCGTCGAACCAGGACATGGTGACGGCGATCATCGGTGCGAAGAAGGCGCTTGCGGCAAGCCCGATCAGACAGCCATAGATCAGCTGGAAGGCAAGGAGGCTCTGCGCCTGGCTGGCAAGCACCAGCGCCAGGCCGAGAAGCGCGGCTCCGATCAGCACGACGACACGCGCGCCGAAACGGTCGCTCAACGTACCCCACATGAAGCCGCCGAGGCCCATGACGACAAAATTGAGCGTCATGGCACTCGAAATGCCCGCATGAGACCAGCCGGTCGCCTTGGCGATCGGCTCCAGAAAGATGGCCAGCGAGAACATCGTGCCGACGGCGACGCAGCCCATCAGGGCGCCGGCTGCGACGATGACCCAACGATAATTGTTACTCATGTCTACTCCCATATGTCACAGGTTCCGAGATCCGGACGGTTTGCGCAGCATCGCTATGCCCATCCTTGAACCAAGGACGTCCGGGGGCCTTCTCTCCCGACAGAGCCGACCGATTTTTTCGCAACCGGATTTTTGGATCATAGAACGAGAAAGCCCCGCAAGCGGCGGGGCTCTCCAAAATCTCCTGATGGTGGTGACGTCTAGCTGCTCCCGGTGTTGGGACGGTTCTTGCCGACATTGGTGTTGGTGGATGCCGTCTTGCCGTCCGGGTTCTGGCCATAATAGGTGCCGCCGAGGTGGCCACCGGCACTGGTGTTCTCGACCTGGCGTTCGGCGCGTTTTACGGCTTCCTGTACGTCACTCTTGCTCATGTCTGCCTCCAGCTTTTGCGGTTGGTGACAGGGACGTAACCGCCGGACGCCTGAAGTGTTCCCGCTAATCGTCGGATCCCGCGCGCTGGCCGACATCGAAGCTTCATACATCACGGGCAGGTTTTCCCTTGACGAAGCGCAAAGACGCCTCTATTTGGAAACGATCGTTTCCGAAATAAGCCAATACCATGGATATCAAGACAGCGACGCGCCCGCCGGGTCGTCCCCGCGAATTCGAGATCGAAGATGCACTCGACAAGGCGATCATCGTCTTTTCCGAGAGGGGTTATCACGCGGCCTCGATTTCCGAGCTGAAGGACGCCATGGGGCTTGCCGCCGGCAGTCTCTACAAGGCGTTCAAGGACAAGAAGGCGATCTTTCTCGCAAGCTTCGACCGCTACAAGCAGGTCCGCAATGCACTTCTCGACCAGGAACTGGCCGAAGGCGCAAACGGCCGCGACAAGGTTTCCCGCATGCTGCGCTTTTATGCCGAGGCCTCGCACGGCCAGAATGGCCGGCGCGGCTGCCTCGTTGTCGGTACGGCGATCGAACTCGCAGTCTACGATGCCGACGCAGCCGAACGGGTGGGCCGCTCCATGGCCCGGACCGAAGCCATGATCGACGGCCTCATTCGCGAAGGCCAGGCGGATGGCTCCATTCCACCGGCGATCGACCCGCTCACCACCGCCCACGTCCTGCTCTCTGTTACGCAAGGCCTGAGAGTGCTCGGCAAAACCGGGCCGAACCGGGACCGCGCCTTTTCCGTGGTCGATGCGGCCATGAAACTTCTCGACTGATTTTTCAATGCAATCCTTCCTCCCAAGGAGCTTCCCATGACCACCAATACCGCAACGATGGCCACGCCGGCGGCGGCTTCCGGCTTGTCCGCCGCGATGACCTTCGTCATGGCCGCAGCCTGCGGCCTCATCGCCGCCAATCTCTATTATTCCCAACCGCTCGCAGGGCCGATCGCCGCCTCGATCGGCCTGCCGGCGCATGCGACCGGCCTTATCGTCACGCTGACCCAGATCGGTTACGGCCTCGGCCTGCTGCTGGTCGTGCCGCTCGGCGACCTTCTGGAAAACCGCCGGCTGATCCTCACCATGATCGGCGTGGTCACGGTGGCGCTGCTCGGCGCCGGCCTGTCCACCGCGACCATCCCGTTCCTCGCCGCGTCGCTGGCGATCGGCATCGGCTCCACCGCCGTGCAGATGATCGTGCCGTTTGCCGCCAGCCTGACCAATGATGCCAATCGTGGCCGGGTGGTCGGCAATGTCATGAGCGGGCTGATGATCGGCATCATGATGGCCCGGCCAGTCTCGAGCTTCGTTGCCGAGTTCTCCTCCTGGCACATCGTCTTTTTCCTGTCGGCAGCGGCGATGATCGTGCTCGGCTTCGTGCTTGCCGCGCGGCTGCCGAAGCGCATGCCGCAGACGAAGCTCTCGTATTTCGGCCTGCTCGGATCGATGGGTCGCCTTTACGCCACCCAGCCGGTTCTGCGCCGCCGAGCTTTCTACCAGGCCTGCCAGTTCGCCACTTTCAGCCTGTTCTGGACGGTGACGCCGCTGGTTCTCGCCGGCCCCGCCTTCCATCTCAGTCAGGCCGGCATCGCGCTGTTTGCCCTGGCTGGTGTGGCCGGCGCCATCGCCTCACCGATCGCCGGACGCCTGGCCGACCGGGATCTCGGCCGGCCTGCGACGATCTTCGGGATCGGAGCCGTCGCCGTCGCCTTCCTGATCACCCATATCGCCCCTGAAGGCTCGGTCGTGGCACTCGCGCTGCTGACGCTTGCCGCCATCCTGCTCGATTTCGGGGTAACGATGACGCTCGTGATCGGCCAGCGGTCGATCTACAATCTCGGCGCGGACCTGAGAAGCCGGCTCAACGGCCTCTACATGGCGACCTTCTTCTGTGGCGGCGCGATCGGCTCCGCCGTCGGCGCCTGGGCCTTTGCCGAAGGCGGCTGGCTGCTTGCCTCCTCGCTCGGCCTTGCCCTGCCGGTCATCGCCTTCCTCTATTTCCTGACGGAAAAACGCGCCAAGGTTTAAGGCGATAGGACAAGATCACGTTCAAGGACGACCTCGAACGTGATCGAGGTCGTCAACGTGCCATCCTCCTGCCAGGGGTCAGCCTTCGTTTCTCAGATCAACGAGGCTTCCATGCGACCCACCCTTCGCTTTTTTGCTCTTCTGCTGGCGGGTATCAGCAATTCATCCGCCCTTGCCGCCGATCCCGTCGGCGTCCGGAAAATCAGTGTGGTTTCGCCCGAACACGATCGGGCACTTGCGGTAACCGTCTGGTATCCGTCAAAGGGTGACGGCGAAACGACGTCCATCGGCGACAACCGGATTTTCGAGGGATCGCCTGCATCGAAGAACGCGTCCCCCGAAAGCGGTCGCTTTCCGCTCGTGCTCCTGTCCCATGGCTCCGGCTCCCGCGCCGAAGGCATGGCCTGGATTGCCACCAGGCTCGCCGAGGCGGGCTTCATCGTCGCCGGTCCCAACCATCCCGGCACCACGAGCGGCGATTCCACGCCGGCCGCGACGCCGAAGATCTGGGAACGCACTCAGGATCTTTCCGACATCATCACCGCATTGACCGGCGAAGCCCCCTGGAAGGCGGCAATCGACACAGAGCATATCGGCGTTCTCGGCTTCTCGCTCGGCGGCAGTACGGCGATGGAGCTTGCCGGCGCACGTGCCGATCTCGATGCCTACAAACGGTATTGCGATGACTATCCGGCCATGATGGATTGCATCTGGTTCCGAGGCGGGCGCGGTTTTGCCGATGGCGAGCAGGTCGCGGTCAAAAAATTCGATCTCGAAAGCATCGACAGGGCACGCTTCGAACGATCGAACCGCGATCGGCGCGTCACTGCGGCCGTCATGGTCGATCCGGGTCTTGCGACGGCTTTCACGGCCGGCAGTGTGAAAGCCATCGATATTCCGGTGACCGTCGTCAATCTCGGCAGCGTCGGGCAAATCCCGGTCGCGGTGCTTTCGGACGTGCTGGGGAAACAGGCCCCGAATGCCAGCTATGCGCAGGTGAACGATGCCAACCATTTCAGTTTCCTGCCCGTCTGCAAACCGGGTGCGGCCGAGTTCCTGAAATCCGTCGAAGAGACCGATCCGATCTGCGATGAAAACACCAGCCGATCGCGGGCCGATATTCACCGGGAACTGACCGGCCTCATCGTTTCGGCTTTCGAGCGAGGCCTCAAACCCAGCCGCTGAGCGAAAAGTGCGCTCTTCGGGTTTTCGTCATTCAGCGGAGTGGGCAATACTATCCGCTGAACGTCATCATCCGGCTATCATCCACCGATAGGAAGCGGCGTCCAAAACTATTCCCGTTTTCAGATCTGGAAAATAAGCAATGAAAATTCTGATGGTCGACGTCGACGGCGTGCTCGTTCACGGGCGTCCCGGCGACGGATTGCCGTTCGCAACCGATCTCGAACGGGATCTCGGCCTGCCGCTGGACGTGTGGCAGCGGGAATTCTTCAAGCCTTACTGGCCCGACATCGTCATCGGCCGGGAGCCGATCGAGCCTCGCCTCACCGCGGTGCTTCGGGAGATCGCCCCGCATCTCGAAGCGGAAACGCTGCTCCAGTACTGGTTCGAAAACGATTCCCGGCTGGACCGGAAGCTGCTCGACGATCTTGCCGTGTTCGGAGAAACCGGCTTGGCGCTTTATCTCGCCACCAACCAGGAACATCGGCGCGCAGCCTATCTGATGGATGAACTCGGCCTCGCCCGCCATTTCGACGGTATTTTCTATTCCGCCAAATTCGGCCATCGCAAGCCGGCGCAGGATTTTTTCCGCCTCGCCACCGCGGAAACGGGTGCGTCGCCCGACGAGATCCTCTTCCTCGACGACACGCTCGAAAATGTGGAGGCCGCCCGAGTGTTCGGCTGGAACGCGGTCCACTGGACAGCCGGTATGACGCTGGAAGCAGCCATCGCCCCGTTTGCGGCAGTTGAAGAAAACCGCTGAGGCGAAGGGATCGGCCGGCCGAGCGGCCGATCCTGTTTCAGACCCCTACTTACTCAACCAGATTGATTTCCTCGGTCTCGCCGCCGCTGCAGACGTAGCAGCAGTCTTCGCAAGCTTCCTTGTTGTTCGGACCGGTGCCCCAATAGGTCTGCTTGTCGCCGGAGACCCAGGCGCCGTAGCAGATGTTCTCGCCCTGCTGGCAGGAGAGGTGGATCTGCTTGGATTCGCCGTCATCCAGATAATAGACCTGATTGCCGCCCGGCCAGACATGCTTGCGGTCCTGGCTGTAAAGCTCGACCTCGACGGCGTTCGGATGCTCGTTGCGCATCACGAAGCTCACGTCCGCAGACAGCGCTTGTCCAGCGGTGGAGCAGATGGTTGCCGTCAAAACCACCAGGGCTGCGCGGCGCATCGCCGGCAGCGAATTAAAAATCAACATGAAGCCCCCTAATGATAGCGCCTGATCAGCGGCGCCCGTTCATATGCCCTGATTTGCAAGAATAAATCGAGATGGAGGGGGACGTCCTGGTAGATTTTTCTTGGACCCTCAAGCAACCCTCTTGTAAAACAGCGTGGTGGCGCAGAAACCGCCCTGCGGCCACATGGCATAATCCGGAATGACTCCGACCCGCTCCCAGCCGAAGCGCGGATAGATCTTTTCCGCCTCGCTGCCGGTCGCCGTGTCGAGCACCAGAAGCGTGCGGCCGCGCCGTGCGGCTTCCGCTTCCACCGCCTCCATCAGCCTGCGCGACAGGCCGAGCCCTCGGGCGGAGCGATGCACGAGGAGCTTCATCAAGTCGCCGCGATGCGGCTGGTTCGGCTTCGAGGCAAGGCCCACCTGCACCGTGCCGACGACCTTGCCCTCCACTTCGGCCACCGCGAGGATGATGCCGCCTTTTTCGACCGCATCGGCAATCTCCTGCCAATAGCCGACTGCATCCTCCGGCGCGAAGGGCAGCATGAAACCGAGCGAGGCCCCGCCATTGACGCAGTCGGACAGGGTCTCGGAGAGATCGGTTATGGCAGCGCGGGTTTCGCCGGCATTGAGGATGCGAATGATGACGGTCATCTTGAAAAATCTCCTGATGAAAATGCTCAGCGGCCGCGGTCGAGGATGACCGCATACCGGGCCGGCTGGTCGGATGGATTGTGGAAGTCGAAGGCATCGCCGATATCCATGTAGAGGCAATCGCCGGGCTGCAGCCTATGGACGGTTTCGCCGATGATCATCTCCAGCACGCCTTCGAAGAGCCAGACATGCTGGGTCATCACCCGGCTTTCCTCGCGCGGCGGAAAGCTGACCCGCGCATGGGCGGGGAAATCCACCTCGACGATATCGACGCGCGACGGCGTGCCCGGCGGTGAAACCGAGCGGCGCAGATAACCCGTATGCGGATCGCGCCACAGCTTCTGCTCCGCCCTGCGGCTGAGCGGAGAGCTCTGCGGTTCGTCATCGGCGAAGAAGGCGGAGAGGGAAAGTCCGAGCGCTTCCGACAGCCTTGCCAGCAGCGCGGCGGTCGGGCTCGCCTCCGCCCGCTCCACCCGCGAAATCATCGCACGGCTGACGCCGGAGCGGCTCGCCAGATCGTCCAGCGTCAGGCCGGCGCGGGCGCGCAGGCTCTTCAGCCGCTCGCTGATGGCGTTCTCGATGTCATGATCCGTCGTTTCCATGATTTGAGAATTGCATTCTCTTATAATAGAATCAAGCGGTACGATGATGGAACCGTCGAATTTTATAAGCGATGGCGCTTCCGCGATAGCTCCTGTCATGGTCCATCGGCTATGGAGCAGTATCGGGCTTCAAGTCGGCGGAACCTGCCGACGCCCGCGCTTGCGGAGAGACGAGATGAACGGCCAGACAATCGAGACGGCGTCGCCCCTGTCGATCGCCAGCATCGTCGTCTCGATGACGATCGCCGCCATCGGCAGCGGCATCATGTCCGCCTATGTTCCTTTCGTGCTGACGCAGACGGGCGACACCTGGGCCGCCAGCGCCGCCGTCCCGACGCTCGCCTTTGGCGGCCTGGTCGGCTGCCTCGTCGGCGGCCCGCTGATCCGCCGGGTCGGCCATGCGCGCCTGTTCTCGTGCTCGATGGCGATGGTGATCATCGCCGCCGTGCTGATCGCCACCAACCCGCCGCCGATCTACTGGGTGCTGGCGCGCGGCGTCTATGGGGCAGCCTCCAACGTCAATTTCATCATCGCCCAGAGCTGGCTCAACCACGCCGCCTCCAACGAATGGCGCGGCCGGGCAATGTCGTTCTTCTACATGGCTTTCGTGCTGGGGCTCGGCGCCGGCGCCTGGTTGTTCGGCCGTATTCCGACGGATGGCAATCTGGCGCCGCTCGCCGTGGTGTTCGTCACCGCGCTCGCTATCCTGCCGATCGGGCTGACCCGCCTGCCGAACCCGCCGGCGCCGGCCAATGTCAATGTCGACATCAAAATGGCCTGGCGCATCTCGCCGGTCGGGCTGATCGGCGTGCTCGCGTCCGGCGGCCTTTCCATGGTGATACAGGGCTTCGTGCCGATCTACGCCACCACCAGCCACGTGGCGCAGACGGATGTGGCGCTGCTGATGCTGGTGATGCAGACCGGCCTGCTGTTCGTGCAATATCCGCTCGGCATGCTGTCGGACCGCATCGACCGCCGCTTCGTGCTCTTGATCACCTGCGCGCTGATCGTTGCGGCAGGCGCCGCGGCGCTGTTCGTCTCCTTCTCGATGATGATCGTCCTGATGCTCGTCTTCCTCATCTTCGGCGGCGCGGTCGAGACCGTCTATTCGGTCGCCAATGCGCATGCCAACGACCGCGCCGATCCCGGCGACTTCGTGCCGCTCTCCTCGACGCTGCTGGTCGCCTGGTCGACGGCGGCGACCATCGTGCCGCTCGGGGTGACGCTGCTCACCCCCGCTTTCGGCCAGCACACCTTCATCTATGCGGTGATCCTGGTGGCGATCGCCTATGGGACTTACGTGATCTGGCGCCTCAAGGAACGCGTGGGCGTGCCGGCCGACGAACGGGAGAATGTCGGGCTCAGAAGCGCACAGCTTCCGAACGCCTCCGTCATGACCGGTCCGGAGACCGAAAAGCCCGCCAAATAGCCCACGCCGCCGGGCTTTATCCTCAACGAAAGGTTATCTTTCCGCTTTGCGGCAGGGATTCGCGCTGCTATATGCGCGACCATGAGCACCAATTCCACCCGCACTCCGCTTGACCATATCCGCAACTTCTCGATCGTGGCGCATATCGACCACGGCAAGTCGACGCTGGCCGACCGGCTGATCCAGACGACCGGCGGCCTTGCCGAGCGCGACATGTCGGAACAGGTGCTGGACTCGATGGATATCGAGCGCGAGCGCGGCATCACCATCAAGGCCCAGACCGTGCGCCTGCACTACAAGGCGAATAACGGCGAAACCTATATCCTGAATTTGATCGACACGCCCGGCCACGTCGACTTCGCCTACGAGGTCTCGCGTTCGCTGTCGGCCTGCGAAGGTTCGCTGCTCGTCGTCGACGCGTCCCAGGGCGTCGAGGCGCAGACGCTCGCCAACGTCTACCAGGCGATCGACAACAACCACGAGATCGTCACCGTCCTCAACAAGATCGACCTGCCGGCGGCCGAACCCGACCGTATCCGCGAACAGATCGAGGAAGTGATCGGCATCGACGCGTCGCAGGCCGTGCTGATCTCGGCCAAGACCGGCCTCGGCATTCCCGACGTGCTGGAAGCGATCGTCCACCAGCTGCCGCCGCCGAAGAGCGAACTCGGCGAAAAGGGCCCGCTGAAGGCGCTGCTGGTCGACAGCTGGTACGACACCTATCTCGGCGTCATGGTTCTGGTACGCATTCTCGACGGCGTGCTGACCAAGGGCCAGACCATCCGCATGATGGGTACCGACGCCAAATACCAGGTGGAGCGCGTCGGCGTTCTGACCCCGAAAATGCTGGCCGTCGACAGTCTTGGCCCGGGCGAGATCGGTTTCTTCACCGGCTCGATCAAGGAAGTCGCCGATACGCGCGTCGGCGATACGATCACCGAGGACAAGAAGCCGACGGCGCATGCGCTGCCGGGCTTCAAGCCGGCTCAGCCGGTGGTGTTCTGCGGCCTCTTCCCGGTCGATGCGGCCGATTTCGAGGACCTGCGCGCCGCGATGGGCAAGCTGCGCCTCAACGACGCCTCGTTCTCCTTCGAAATGGAAAGTTCGGCAGCGCTCGGCTTCGGCTTCCGCTGCGGCTTCCTCGGCTTGCTTCATCTGGAAATCATCCAGGAGCGCCTGGAGCGCGAGTTCGACCTCGACCTGATCGCCACCGCGCCTTCGGTTGTCTACAAGCTGACGATGACCGATGGTTCCGAGCGCGAGCTGCACAATCCGGCGGACATGCCGGATGTGGTCAAGATTTCCGAAATCCAGGAGCCGTGGATCAAGGCAACGATCCTGACGCCCGACGATTATCTCGGCGGCATCCTGAAACTCTGCCAGGATCGGCGCGGCATCCAGACCGAACTCACCTATGTCGGCAAGCGCGCCATGCTCACCTATGAGCTGCCGCTCAACGAAGTGGTGTTCGACTTCTACGACCGCCTGAAGTCGATCTCCAAGGGTTATGCCTCGTTCGACTACCATCTGCACGGCTATCGCGAAGGCAACCTCGTGAAGATGTCGATCATGGTCAACGGCGAGCCGGTCGACGCGCTCTCCATGCTGGTCCACCGCTCGGCCGCCGAAAAGCGCGGCCGCGACATGTGCGAGAAGCTGAAAGACCTGATCCCGCGGCACATGTTCAAGATCCCGATCCAGGCGGCGATCGGCGGCAACGTCATCGCCCGCGAAACGATCTCGGCTATGCGCAAGGACGTGACCGCAAAATGCTACGGCGGCGACGCCACCCGCAAGCGCAAGCTGCTCGACAAGCAGAAGGAAGGCAAGAAGCGCATGCGCCAGTTCGGCAAAGTCGACATCCCGCAGGAAGCCTTCATTGCCGCGCTGAAGATGAAGGACGACTGATCTTTCCAATGACAGTTTATGCGCATATATTTTGCGCTGAACTTGGAGGTTGGAATGTCCCAGCCCGCCCGCAAATCGACTAGGCTTTTGTGAGACGGCAACCTTATTGCCGAGGCTCGCGCGCTGAAGATCGACCTCTCGCAGTCCGCCGAGGAAGGCATCGCCAAGGCCCTCAAAGCCGAGCGGGAGCGCCTTTGGCGGCTGGAAAGTGCCGAGGCAATCCGGTTTCACAATGAGTATGTCGAGAAACACGGCCTGCCGCTGGCAAAGTATCGCCGGTTCTGACGACGCGGTTTGATCTTATCGTCACCTCAGCCCGCCCCTCAAAAAATCCGCCAATCACTAAAACCTTAATAAATCCTGCAAACGCTTTGAAATCTCGCTGCTGCACAGTGATTGCAGGTGATGAGTTCGTGCGCTGATATGGCGCCAGCTCAAGGGCATGACGCCGATCTTCACTGCCTGAGCCCGTAACGTGTCCTTCCCACCTGCGAGACGCTTCATGAGCAGCATTTCCTACAATCAGTCGGCGGCGTCTGCGCTGTTGCTGCTGACCGGCTCCGCCAAGGCGCTGGAGCGCAACACGATCCAGGTGGCAACCGGCCGCAACGTCAATACGGCATCCGACAACGCCGCCTATTGGTCGATCGCCACCTCCATGCGTTCCACCGGCATGTCGCTCTCGGCGGTCGGGGACGCATCGGGCCTTGCAGCCGCGATGGCGGATACGGCGTCGCTCGGCATGGAGGCTGCGACCGGCCTCGTTTCCGAGATCAAGGCAAAACTCATCCTGGCGCGCTCGCCGGGCGTGGACCGAGACGCAATCAATGCGGAGATCGGCCAACTCAAGGATCAGTTGGGCATGGTCGCCGAATCGTCGTCCTTCAACGGCGAGAACTGGCTGAGTTCCGCCGGGACGCCGGGTGTCAAGTCGCTGCTGGCATCCTCATCGACAGGCCCCGACGGCACCACGGCCCTCAACACGATCGATTTCGATACCGCCTCGACGACGCTGGTCGGCAGTAGTGACGCCGCCGACGGGCTTCTGACCAAGGCCTATTCGGGCACCACCGACAACGGCACCGCCTACGAATATTACCTTCTCGACACGGGATCGCAGGGCTCGGCAACCGCCAGCGAAATCAAGATCTCGAATTCGACCACCGAAGACGAGCTGGACGGGATGATCTCCGCCACCGACAGCATGCTTTCGGGCCTCACCTCCGCCGGCGCCAAACTCGGCTCCACTTCGAGCCGCATCGGTGCCAATACGGAGTTCCTCTCCAAGCTGCATGATGCGATCGACCGCGGTGTCGGGCGCCTGGTCGATGCCAACATGGAAGAGAGCGCCGTCAGGCTTGCCGCCACGAAGGTGCAGCAGCAACTCCAGACGATCGGCCTCAGCATCGTCAACGAGCAGTCGAAACGCATTCTCGACCTCTTCCGCTGATACCTCCCCGATATCCGGCCCTTGGGTATGCTCGGGGGCCGGATGTTTCGTTCGCTCGCGGGGTAAGACCCAGCGGGAAGGCATCCCCGCTCTTTTTATTCCTGTCCCTGCGACAAGAAACCAGACGCGATGGCGTCGGAGCACCTTCAGCGCAGGGCCACGCAATTGTCAGTGGCGCCCCGCATGCAGTGGGCGCGGCATGTCGGAATGGGTGATCCAGACGCGGCCATCGAACGCCACTTCGCCGTGATCGAGCTTGTTGCTGGCGATCCTCTCGATGAGGCCGAGCTTCGAGCAGACGTCGCCGATCCTGCCGTCGTTGACGACGCAGACGGCCTGGCATGTGCCGCCGTCGCGCATCACCAGAACGGTGTGGTGGCTGTTTCGCACGATCTTGTTGGGCAATGTCACGAGCGTCATGCTCTTCTCCCTGCTGTATCCAAGTTACGGCTGGCGTGCCGACAGAGGAGGCTCGACCAATATGGTCAACAAATGGTTAACGGAGCGGGATTGATACGCCGCGTACTCCGCGAGCCGGGCGACGCCTTGCCCGAAGCAGGTCAGGTGACCGGCTTGGTCTTGGCGGCGTCCGAAACCTCGCGCAACGGTGCGCGGCTCAACTCGTTGCCGGCGGCAATCGCCTTGCGCAAAAGCCGCAGCAGTTCGTCCGTCTCTTCTGCCGTCAGGCCGCGCACCATCAATTCCTGCGCCGCCTCCACCGCCGGCGCTATGCCGTCGAGCGTCTTCCGCCCCTCGTCGGTGATCTGCAATTCGCGGGCGCGCCTGTCCTTGGTGCTGGCATTGCGCACCAGCAGGCCCTTCTGCACCAGCCGGTCGATGACCCCGGTAATCGTCGTCCGGTCGTAGGCGATCAGCCCCGCAAGCGTTACCTGATCGATCCCGGGATTGGTGCTGATCGCCGCAAGCGCCGCGTATTGGACGGGTGTCAGGTCGTAGCCGGCTTGCTCGACCTCGGCATGGAAGACCGCCACGGCGATCTGCTGGAACCGGCGGGCCAGATGCCCCGGCATGTCATCGTTGTCTTTCACCAAACTCTCCAAAACCATCGCAAGCTTGACACGTATACTGATAATCAGTATACTGATCAATATTGGATCCGCCGAATCCATTTCCGCGGACGCCATCAAGAAACATGCGGAGGAAACTGGTTCCATGCAATTCCATCTGAATGGGTTCGAGCCCGGCGACCCGGAAATCTTTCACCCGGAGGATCGATACGCTGCACCTGTCGAGGCAGGGCCGCTTCCTGAGGAAGTCGATGTCCTGATCGTCGGCTGCGGTCCGGCAGGCATGACGCTCGCCGCACAGCTGTCGGCCTTTCCCGACATCAGGACCTGCATCGTCGACCAGCGATCCGGCCCGCTGCTGCGCGGCCAGGCCGACGGCATTGCCTGCCGCACGATGGAAATGTTCCACGCCTTCGGTTTTGCCGAGCGCGTGCTCCAGGAATCCTACTGGGTCAACGAGACCACGTTCTGGAAACCTGACGACGCAAAACGGGAGAACATCGTCCGCAGCGGCAGGATCGACGATACCGAGGATGGGCTTTCCGAATTTCCGCATGTCATCCTCAACCAGGCGCGCGTGCAGGATTTCTTCCTCGACGTCATGCGCAAATCACCGACCCGGCTCGAACCGCATTATTCGCGACGCCTGATCGATCTGGAGACCGACCCGGCCGCCTCCGACTATCCGGTGACCGCGAGGCTGGAGCGCCTCGAGCCCTCCCACGAAGGTGAAATCGAGATCATCAAGGCCCGTTACGTCGTCGGCTGCGACGGGGCGCGCAGCACGGTGCGCAAGTCGATCGGCCGGGCGCTGCACGGCGATTCCGCCAATCACGCCTGGGGCGTCATGGACGTGCTCGCCGTTACCGATTTTCCCGACATCCGCCTCAAGGCGCTGATCCAGTCCGCCGGCGAAGGCAGCATCGTGCTGATTCCGCGCGAAGGCGGCTACATGGTCCGCATCTATGTGGAGATGGACAAGCTCAACGAGAACGAGCGGGTCGCGAGCCGCAACATCACCGTCGACAAGCTGATCGCGGCCGTGCAGCGTGTCCTGCATCCCCACACGTTCGAGGTGAAGGAGGTCGCCTGGTGGTCGGTCTACGAGATCGGTCAGCGGCTTACCGACAAGTTCGACGACGTGGCCGAAGACGCGATCGGAGAGCGTCTGCCCCATGTCTTCATCGCCGGTGACGCCTGCCATACCCACAGCCCGAAAGCCGGCCAGGGCATGAACGTCTCGATGCAGGACGGGTTCAATCTCGGCTGGAAACTGGCGGCCGTCCTGCAGGGACGGAGCAGGCCCGATCTGCTGCACAGCTATTCCGCCGAACGCCAGACCATCGCCAAGGAACTGATCGACTTCGACCGCGAATGGTCGGCCATGCTGAGCGCGCCGCTGAAATCCCCGGATGATCCGGATGGCGACGGCGTCGAGCCGGCGGAAGTGCAGAAATATTTCGTCCGGTCGGGGCGTTATACCGCGGGTACAGCGACCCGCTACACGCCGTCGGTGCTGACCGGCGAAGCCACCCATCAGCATCTCGCCAAGGGGCTGACGATCGGCACGCGGTTCCATTCGGCGCCGGCGATCCGCCTGGCCGATGCCAAGCCTACGCAACTCGGCCATGCCGCCAAGGCGGACGGCCGCTGGCGCATCTATGCCTTTGCAGGCGCGGAAGATCGCGCGGCCCCCTCCTCGCGGCTGCGGGCGCTTTGCGATTTCCTGGCGGGCTCCCCCACCTCGCCGGTGAAGCGACATACGCCGGCCGGCCAGGACATCGACTCGGTGATCGATTTCCGCGTCGTCTTCCAGCAGGCCCATCGCACGCTTGCCGTCGAAACCATGCCGACTTTCCTGCTGCCCCGGAAGGGCCGTTACGGGCTCCGCGACTACGAGAAGATGTTCTGCCCCGACTTCAAGAGCGGGCAGGATATTTTCGACATGCGCGGCATCGATCGGGAACAGGGCTGCATGGTCCTGGTGCGGCCGGACCAGTATGTCGCGCATGTGCTGCCGCTCGACGGATATGCCGAGCTGTCGGCGTTCTTCGATGGCTTCATGGTGCCGCAGAACTAGCCCGCTTCCGGTGTGGGAATTGGTTTTTTAGAGACTAATTTCCGCGGCAAACAATCTCCGCCCTCATGGCGCCATTTCGATTGACGGCTAATTTGTACAACCGTACAAATTGCGCGGACAATTGACAATGGATCTCCATGCGCCCGAATTTGAGGGAAGCCTTGCTCAGAAACGCCGTGACCCTGTTTTCCCGCAGCGGCTACAATGCCGTGTCGCTGCGGGACATCGCCAAGGCGTCCGGAGCCAATGTCGGCAGCCTGACCTACCATTTCGGCTCGAAGGCGAAATTGCTGCGGGAGGTCTACGAGCGCCACACGGTGCCGATGAACGCCCGTCGCCGCGAGCTTCTGGGCGAAGCGCTGCGGATCAGCGATCCCGATCAGCGGCTGATGGCGATCCTGCGCGCCTATGTCGTGCCTGCCTTCGTTTCCTCGTCCGAGGGCGATGGCGGCGGTGCCGAATTCACCCGGATGCGGGCGGTGCTGTCGGCAGAAGGAAACCCCGACGCCCAGGCGATCATCGCGGACGCATTCGACGAAACCAGCCGTGCCTTCATCAAGGCCTTAGCCGACTGCGTGCCGGGTGCATCATTGAGCGGGCTCGTCTGGCGCAGCCAGTTCCTGCTCGGCTCGCTCTATTACGCCCTGATCAATCCAGACCGCGTGACGCGTCTTTCGGGCGGCACGGTCGATGGGAACGATCGGGAAGCCGCCGTCGATCAACTCGTCGAGGCAAGTTATGCGAGCTTTCGAAGCCTCGGCGTCGAAACCAGGCAATCCGCTGCAATCTGAAATGCGCATGGGAGGAGAAATGAACGAACATCGCCAGGAGAGCGGTCACGGGACGGCAACCGCGCGGCGGAAACCGAACTTCATACTGCCTGTAAATAGCTGCGACGCGCATTGCCATGTGTTCGGCCCGGGCGCCGTGTTCCCCTATGCCCCCAACCGCAGTTATACGCCGGAGGATGCGCCGAAAGAGGCGCTGGCAAGGCTCCACGACCGGCTTGGCATCGACCGCGCCGTCATCGTTCAGGCGAGCTGCCACGGGACCGACAACCGCGCCATGCTCGACGCGATTGCCTGGCGGCCTGATCGTTATCGCGGAGTGGCTATCGTCGACGACAGCTTTGACGACCGCGCCTACCAGGCACTCCACGACGGCGGCGTGCGGGGCGTCCGCTTCAATTTCGTCCGCCACCTCGGCGGCGCGCCTGACATGGACGTCTTCGGCCGGGTGATCGATCGCATCAAGGGTCGCGGCTGGCATGTGGTGCTGCATCTCGACGCCGCCGACATCGTGCCACTTTCGGACATGATCGCCCGACTGCCAGCGCCCCTCGTCATCGACCACATGGGTCGCATCGACACCAGCCTCGGCACCGACCAGCCGGCGTTTCAAACGCTGCTGGAACTGGTGCGGCGGGAAAACTGCTGGATCAAGGTCTGCGGGTCGGAACGTATCTCCCGCTTTCCGTTCGATACGGCGGTACCTTTTGCCAAGGCGCTGCTGGAGGCAAGCCCTGACCGGTGCCTCTGGGGCACCGACTTTCCGCATCCCAACCTCAAGGAGCCCGTCGACGAGGCCGATCTCGTGGATCTCGTGCCGAGGTTCGCGCTGACGGAAGAGGATCGGCGGCGGCTGCTCGTCGATAATCCAGCACGTTTATACGGTTTCGCCGCCTGAGCGGTCTTTAGAGGAGGAGGAAAGAATGGATTACAAAACTATGGGGAGATCGGCGAGCCGGTTTCGACAGCCGGCGCGATGGATGAAGTCTCTGGCTGTCGCCGTGACCCTGATACTGCCGACCGGCGCCATGGCGCAGGACGCTTATCCGTCGAGAGACATCACCCTGGTTCTGCCCTTCGGCCCCGGCGGGATTGCCGACATCACGGCGCGCCTGGTTGCCGAATCGCTCGGCAAGAAGCTCGGCAAACAGATCGTCATCATGAACCAGCCGGGTGCCGGCGGTTCGGTCGCCGCCCGGGCGGCGCTGAACGCTCCGGCAGACGGTTATACGCTCGCCCTGCTTTCGAACGGCACGGCGATCAGCGTTCCGCTCTTCAAGAACCTGCAATTCGATCCGGTCGCCGATTTCGTGCCGGTATCGAGCCTTGCCTATTTCGATTTCGTGTTCGTCACCAAGGCGGATGGCAAATTCAAAACCCTGAAGGATGTGCTGGAAGCCGCCAAGGCCAAGCCGGGCGCGCTCAATGTCGGGACGATCAATGTCGGCAGCAGCCAGAACCTGGCAGCCGAACTCTTCAAGTCGACATCCGGGATCGATTTCACCATCGTGCCTTACAAAGCCACGCCCGATCTTCAGGTCGCCCTGCTCGGCGGCGAACTCGATGTGATCATCGACAGCCAGACAGCCCTGAAAGCTGCCCTGCAGCAGAACCAGGCGACCGCCATCGCCTCATCCGGCCCGACGCGCTCCAGCCTCTCGCCAAACGTCCCGACCGCCGCGGAAGAAGGCGTCAAGGGTTTCGACGTGACGTCCTGGAATGCCATCTTCGCACCGAAAGGCACGCCGCCGGAAGCGGTGAAGAAGCTGAACGCCACGCTCGTCGAAGTCCTGGCCGACCCTGCCCTCAAGAAGCGGTTCGCGGATCTCGGCGTCGAAGCCCGTTCCAGCACGCCGGAGGAGATCGGTGGCCGCCTGAAGGCCGACATCCAGAAATGGTCGGACGTGATCCAGAAGGCGGGCATCCCGAAGCAATAACGCTCGACTGGTCCCGGAGAGGCACTTCGGGGCTAGAGCCTTTCAGGGTTAAATTGAAGCGTTCTGCCGGAGCAGGTTTTCGTCAGGGCAGAGGCGATTGGCGAAGGGCATACCCCGATGTACGTCCGAGCCGATCGCCTCTGATCCTGGCGGAAAGATGCCCGGCCCTTCGGGTTGGCTGAAACGGGCCGCCTGATCGACCGGCCGGCTTGGCCGTAGAGCATGGCTACGACGCGCGCCGGCCGGTCGATCATCCGACTCCGTTTGAGCCAACAGAACGATTCAATTTAACCCTGAAAGGCTCTAGTCCTTGCCTGCCTTGGGAGCCGCCCAGGGCATCGGCCGACGATTGAGAAACGTCTCGATGCCGGCGCGGCCCTCGGCGCTTTCCCAACGGTCGGCAAGCAAGCCGGTGCTGTAGCCGACCGGATCTTCGACCGCCTGGCGGGCGAGACTTTGCACAAGGCCCTTGGCGCTGGCGACGGCGCCGGGAGCGCAATCGAGAAAAGCCGAAACCTCCTCTTCCACCGCCGCAGCGAGTTCGTCGGCGGTGCGAACGACGGACACGAGACCGATCTCGCGGGCCGTGACCGCATCGAAGCGGCGGGCGTTGAGGAACAGCCGGCGGGCATGGCCTTCACCGATCCGGCGCACGACGTAGGGTCCGATGGTGGCGGGGACCAGGCCGAGCCGTGTTTCAGTGAGCGCAAACCAGGCGCTGTCGGCCGCGACAACGATATCGCAGACGGCCATCAGGCCGATACCGCCACCGAAGGCATTGCCCTGAACCCGGCCGATCAGCGGTTTCGGCAGGTCGTCGAGCACCTTCAGCATGAGAGCAAGTTCCGTCGCCCCCTCGATCTTGCCGGCGCGATCCCTCGCCGCCTGGTCGCGCATCCATTGCAGATCGCCCCCGGCGCAGAATGTGGAGCCGGCGGATGTGAGAACCACGACGCGCACCGCCTCGTCGGCCGCGAGCTTGCCGGCCGCGTCCGCCAGCTCGGCGATCATCCGGGCGTTCATAGCATTGTGCTTTTCGGGCCGGGCGAGGGTCAGTGTCACCACTCCGCGGGTATCCCGTTCCAGCGTCAGCGTCTCGTAAGCCCCCATCAGCGCGGCCCCCTCAAACTCCGTGCGAAATCCTCGGCTTCGGACAAGCGGTCGCGGTCGATGCGGGTTTCGAAACCCAGGGCATGCAGATGATCGACCGTCTTGCCGGTCGCAACATTACCCTCCGCCCCTGGCGCATAGGGGCAGCCGCCAAGGCCGCCGGCCGCGGCGTCGAAAACGCGCAGGCCTTTTTCGAGCGAAACGGCGATGTTGTCGAGCGCCCGGCCGTTTGTATCGTGAAAATGCCCGGCGAGATGTGCTGCCGGCAGGCGCTCGAGGACCACATCGAGCATGGCGGCGACCCGATCCGGCGTGCCGGTGCCGATCGTGTCGGCCAGCGCCACCTCACCGCAGCCGAGCGCATGAAGCTCCGTTGCCACCCGTGCCACCTGGACCGGCGGCGTCGGACCATCGAAAGGACAGTCGACGGCGCAGGAGACGTAAGCGCGGACCGGGATCCCCTCGCGGCGGGCACTGTCGATCATCGGCGCGAACCGCTGAAAACTCTCCGCGATGCTGCAATTGATGTTGCGGTGGCTGAAGCCTTCGGACGCCGAGGCGAAGACGGCGACTTCATCCGCTTTGGCCGAGACGGCCGCCGCATATCCCCGCACGTTCGGTGTCAGCACTGTGTAGAGCGTGCCCGGCCGACGGGTAATGCCGGCCATGACCTCCGCGCCATCGGCCATCTGCGGTACCCAGTCGGCACGCACGAAGCTCGTCACCTCGATCTTCTCGAAACCGCAGGCCGAAAGCAGGTCGACCAGCCGGATCTTATCGGCAGTGGAAATGAGCCGCTTCTCGTTCTGCAGGCCGTCTCGCGGCCCCATCTCGTGGATGCGGACGAATTCAGCCATCCTGCGGCTCCCCAGATTCCGGCTCTCCAAATTCCGGCTCCAAGATCAGCAGCACCGCGCCTTCGATCACCTGCTCGCCCTGCGACACAAGAACCTCGGCAATCGTCCCATCGCGCGGGGCGGCAAGCGTCAATTCCATCTTCATGGCTTCCATGACGACAAGGGCCTCGCCCTTCGCGACGGCGGCTCCCGGCGTGGCACGAAGGAGTTTCACAAGGCCCGGCATGGGAGCAACGATGTGATCGCTGCCGGCGGCAATCTCATCCTCGCCGGCAAGTGGATCGATGAGGCCGAAGTGCCAGTTCTCGCCATCGCCGAAGATCGTCAGGTCACGATGGCCAGGCACGAGATGAAACCGGCGTTTACGGCCGTCGACCTCCAGGAGATAGGTATCTTCGCCCAAACGAGAAAGGCCGAAATCGACCTGTCTACCGTCGACGATGGCCGCATAAGCGCCCTCCCCGGTCGATCCGAACGAGATCGGCACGTGCTGGCCGCGGTAATCCAGTTCGACGAAGTCGGATGCTTCCGACCATAACCGGAATCCGGACAAGCGGCCCCAGGGATCGCTGACGGTCTTCGGCTCGAGTGCGCCGGAAAGCTTCAAGGCGGCCAGCGCCATTGTCTCGCGAGCCGGGGCCTGACCGATCGTCAATTCGGCCAGATGCCGGTCGATGAGACCTGTCTCCGGCCGGCCTTCGACGAAATCAGGCTGAATTGTTAACCGCCGAAGGAACGATGCGTTGGTGGTGACGCCGGTGGCGCGGACCTCGGCAAGGGCGGACGACAGCAGCGACAGCGCCGTCTGGCGATCCGGCCCGCGGGTGATGATCTTGGCGATCATCGGATCGTAGAAGGGAGAGATACGGTCGCCGGTGCGCACGCCGCTGTCCACACGCGCCAGTTCCTCCGGCAGGTCCAGATGCGCAAGCCTGCCGGTGGCGGGCAGAAAACCCCGCTCGGCATCCTCCGCATAAAGCCGCGCCTCGAAGGCCCAGCCGCTGATGAAAAGCTCGTCTTGGCTGCGCGGAAGAGGCTCGCCAGACGCGACGCGAAGCTGCCATTCGACGAGATCGACGCCGGTGATCGCCTCGGTCACCGGATGCTCCACCTGCAGCCGGGTGTTCATCTCCATGAACCAGAAACGGTCGGCCTTCAGCCCATCGGAGGCATCGGCGATAAACTCGATCGTGCCCGCGCCGGAATAGGAGATTGCCATCGCCGCCTTGACGGCCGCTTCGCCCATGGCAAGGCGCATCTCCTCCGGCATGCCGGGAGCAGGAGCCTCCTCGATGACCTTCTGGTGGCGGCGCTGCAGCGAGCAGTCGCGCTCGAAGAGATGCACGACATTACCGTGGTCGTCGCCAAAAACCTGGATCTCGATATGGCGTGGATGGGTAATGTATTTCTCGATCAGGCAGGCGGCATCGCCGAATGCGGCCGAAGCCTCGCGTTGCGCCGAGGCGAGTGCTTCCCTGAAGTCGGCCGCGCTTTCGACCCGCCGCATGCCCTTGCCGCCACCACCGGCGCGCGCCTTGATCAGCACCGGGAAGCCGATGCGCTCGGCCTCATCCAGCAGGAAATCCGGGTCCTGTTCGGCGCCGTGATAACCCGGGACGACCGGTACGCCCGCCTTTTCCATCAGCGCCTTGGCGGCGTCCTTGAGGCCCATGGCGCGAATGGCGTCGGAGGATGGGCCAATGAACCGGATGCCGGCGGATGTTACCGCGTCGGCGAAGTCCGGGTTTTCCGAGAGGAACCCATAGCCGGGATGGATTGCGTCGGCACCTGTCCGCAGTGCCGCGTCAATGATCGTTTCGCCTTGGAGATAACTTTCCGCGGCGGGGGACGGACCGATATGGACCGCCTCGCCGGCAAGCGACACATGCAGGGCATCCCGGTCGGCGTCGGAATAGACGGCGACGGTCGCGACACCCAACCGGTGGCAGGTGCGGATGATGCGGCAGGCAATTTCGCCACGATTGGCTATGAGGACTTTTCTCAGCATTGGGCGGTCCCCGCAATGGGCGAGCGGTGCGGCAAGCTCCCGATCTCCCCCCTTGAGGGGGAGATGTCATCGGAGATGACAGAGGGGGGTGGAGCGGCGGACTCAACTAAAGAGGAGTATGCGGCGCTACCCCCCTCTGCCCTGCCGGGCATCTCCCCCTCAAGGGGGGAGATCGAAATGCGGCGCTGTTCTCTCGTCCCGTCATGGCTCGGAGGGAGGGCAAGCCTAAGGATGTTCATCAAATCCGACATCCGTCCCTCACATCCGGAACACGCCGAAGCGTGTTTCTTCGATCGGTGCATTCAACGCGGCGGAGAGGCTCAAGGCCAGGACCTGACGGGTCTTGGCCGGGTGGATAATGCCGTCGTCCCAGAGGCGGGCAGCGGCATAAAGCGGGTGGCTCTGTTCCTCGAACTGGTCGAGCACCGGCTGTTTGAAGGCCGCTTCCTCGTCCGCGCCCCACGTCTTACCGCCGCGCTCGATCGCCTCGCGCCGGACAGTGGCCAGCACGCCGGCGGCCTGCGGGCCGCCCATCACTGAGATGCGGCTGCTCGGCCAGGTCCACAGGAAACGCGGCGAATAGGCCCGGCCGGCCATGCCGTAATTGCCGGCGCCGAAGGAGCCGCCGACCAATATCGTGACCTTGGGCACCGAGGTGGTCGCAA